>JAKQKY010000464.1 GCA_029560415.1 Bacteroidota bacterium
CGGGTGCATAAATCTTATATGGTTGCAATAGATAAGATAGATCGGGTGGAAAAAGACAGGATCTATATACAGGAATTTCTGATCCCGGTATCTGAAACTTACAAACAGGCATTGTTACAGGCGATTGGCCATACATGACCACGGTATCCTGGTAAATATTATTTTAAAGATGGGAACTAACCTTTCTTAAACAAGAATTTGATATCTCAATCTGCAAAGCGACGATATAATTCTTTAGGAGGTATTAGGAACAGGGAGAAATTTACCAGGAAGCCATCTTTTAATTTATTCCTAAAGATGATGTCAGTTCTTCCGCTGGCAGAATTTGTAAGATTATATCGTAGGTTATGTGCAGCACCTACTTCCAGGCCAGCCCAGATCCATCCTTTCAATTGTTTTTCAAGGCTGCTTGTCAAACGCAGTTCTGACCGGTGCAGGTGAAGCGACTGAAAACCAGACAGGGATGCTTCTGTATTATCGAGCCGGTATGCAGCTCCATCTAATTCTATCCCATTGTACCAGTAGAAATTTTCGTTTATGCCATACCGGAATTTGGCAAAAATAGGTAGTACACTTTCCAACGACCAGCGCTTATCCAGGTTATAATTAATGGCGAAGGTGGGGAAGACCAGGGGTTGTCCGAAATTATAGGAATAGGTCATTCCAATGGCATAAGTGAGGTCGTCATTTTTCTTCCATCCCAATGCCGGGGAGATCGAAAACTTGAGATAATTTGTTTTGCTGATGGGTGCATCATTGTAATCGCCATTGAAATTGGCAGCTGTTCTTAATACCCAGTATTTATTGCTTCGCATGGGAATGATCACGATCAGGTTCGCCCCTATGCTTTTCAGTGAGCGGTCTTCAAAACTTTTATAAAATGGATTTGGGCTAACACCTAATTCCTTGAATTTATACTGTTCTTTATAATAACGAAAACCGCCAACGATGCTAAGGAAAGGTTTGTTGATGATGGGCACTTTGGCTTTGATTTCAAATCGTCCGTTAGATCGTATGCTGTTGCTGCTATTGCCAAATGCTCCTGTTTTATCGGTTGTATTGATACCGTAAGATGGCCTTAATTCATATCGCATCGTAAAACCTTTTGGCCTTGGCAACCCATTGATGTTACAATTGCAATAAACTTTTTTTATCCGCCGGGTAGAATCACTGGATTGAGCTGCAACATGACCACTCCAGATAAAAGTCGTGAACATCAGCAATCGGAAAGTATGATTCAATTTGGGCATGGGAACTTTTTAGATTTGAACCAGTATATTTCCTGATAATGAAATATGCATCAACACTTGTTACTTGACGGAAGCCGTAAGTGCGCCCAGTTTTTGTTCGAGCATATGTATGTTTTTTCTTTTTTGCTCATTATACGTTTGCCTTGCAAAACTGGTATAAAATCCATGATTACCGAGGAAGTCGAGGTTAAACCTGATCCATTCTTCATCGGTAAAAATTTTGCCTTTTTCTGCTGCAAATTCTTTCCGTAACATGCCTGATATATATTCAAAATCCCCGCTGCCGAGGTACTGCAGGTCGGCATCACAGATCACCTGTTCGAGCAGACCATGCGGTTGTTGGGGCATATGAGTAGCCAATATACATTTTTCAATTTGCGAGATGATGTCTTCATTCAGGCCTTTTCCCCTGAAATACACTGCTGCCATGGATGCCCCCAATGCTTCATGACCATCGGGTTTTGTCAGATAACCAATATCATGAAACCAGGCTGCCAGGTGAAGGGTCATCTGGTCCTGCTTATCCAGTCCGCTGTTCGATCCAATGATATCACAAGCTTCAACCACATGATGGGTATGGTTTTCATTATGATAAAACAATGCCGGATTATTATTTACCTGCATGTAATGATCCACATACAGGGCCACTTCCTGCATCAATTCATTGGTTATTTTCATATTCGAACGTTTCATTTATTCATAGCTAACATAAAGCATATGATGTTATCAGGCTGGTGAGCAGTGATATATATTGATTTAAATGTATACATTTAAGAGAACTAATATACAATTTTACAGAAAAAATCACGGGCAATCTTTCAAAACATGTAAATTTTAAAGCCAATCCAATCCTGATCAATCGCTATTACTTCCTGGCACTTTCATTCCAGATTTAATCTTATTTTCAGTAACTTGGTCTGATCCTTGAATACCTTTTATTAAGGAGGGGCAAACCAAAACCGGCGGGCCGACTCTGACACTTTATTAGAATCATTACATATCATTTTTATGAAAAAAATACTCATTGCAGTTGATTACAATCCCTCAGCCGAAAAAGTTGCCGAAACCGGTTATACCATGGCCAAAGCTATGGGCGCAGAAGTAACCATCGTACATGTAATAACTGATGCGGCTTATTACGCCATTGATTATTCTCCTATCATGGGATACCAGGGCGGATATACAGCAGGTACCATGGAATTAATAGAAGACATAAAGAAGGAAGCAGAATTATTTTTAGCTGCATCGGTAAAACACCTGGGCGATTCGCAGATCAAAACGGTGGTACTGGAAGGAGATACGATCGACTCAATCATCACCTACAGCCAGGAATGGCCGGCAGACCTGATCGTAATGGGTTCGCACAGCCATCGCGGGCTTGAAAGACTCTTCGTATCCGACGTGGCAACCCATGTACTGAAACAATCGAAGATTCCCTTGCTGATCATCCCGGTTGAAGACAAATAAAATTCATCTGAAAGTAAACATCCATCCTGGCACAGCGGTTAACGCCCCTGTGCATCGCCGTTAGTTATACAAAGCCCCTACTATACCGGCGCTCATGGCATTCACCGAAATGGCTACTACAGTAAGATTACCGGGCATCGTTTTTAACGGAAGCAATATTTCCTGTGCTGCAATGGGATTTCCATAATATGGTATGGTAAGGATCTCTTCGCAGGAAGTTGTTAAGGATGGATCTTCTACATGGCAGCTAACAGCCATAATGTGCAATTGAATCACACCCGAAAAAGGCAATGGATGAATTGGGTTGGGCGAATCGAACTGGGGCAGCCTTAACGATATCTGTCCATCAGCTGTTCTGCTTACGGGCATGGTTACCCTAAATCCCATGTCGGCATCTACCTGGTTATAAAATGAAAATCCCGATAACCCGGGAATATTATCCAACGGTTCCGTTGTTACCTGTTCGCCGTTGCGCAACCATTGCTGCAATGCGTTGTTCAACGAATACATGATCTTCCGGTTTCCAGGCTCGGGAAGGATGGGTTTTAATGCCGCCCGCAGTTTACCCGATATAGCAGATGCCTTTCCCATCAACGAAGCCTGCTTTTTTGCGGCCGGCGCCTGGACGCCTGTTTTTCCTTTTGTGCGCCAGAGATATTCCCCTTTTGATTCGTAAAATATAATGTCACCAATGGTTCCGGTGATGCGTGTATTGATTTGTTTTGCCATTTTATTGTGTTTTTAATCTGTGTCAACAGACACGGATGAGGCACAAAGATACCAACCCGCAAAACGGTGTACGGCAAAAGATATTCAGAACTTGTTGGTAAATTGTTTGATTTGAATAGAATGGAATATTATTGAAACAGTGCATTTAAATAATATTCAAGTTAGCAGGGTCATAACCAGGTCTTGCATTGTTGAACAACCCTCAATAAACCGCATAATAATCATCCAGGTTCTCTGCCCGGAAGCCAGCTTTCTTTACAGCTGCCAATACCTGGTACTCATGCAATATGCCTGGAGAAAATACCGTTAACTTTCTATCGGCACTTTGTATATCAAGCTGCCAGTTTGGGGAACCTACCACCCGATCGAGATGTGGCGCCAGTTTTTGCATGGCGGCTTCGTTACGGATATTTGTTTTAAATGTGAGTAATTCCATGTTCAGTTTGTTTGAACACAAAATTGATACTTCAATGTTACCGGAAGATTAATCCAGGTTAAGAAATGATTGCCTGGAGCATTTCCTGTTAATTTACCTGATCAAAACTACATTCCCTTTCATGAATTTCAGTTTACCGGTTCTGTCGGTACCCCTGATCGACCATACATAATTTCCAAGCGGTTGTTTGAGTCCTTTGTAATTACCATCCCATCCTTTCCCAATGTCATGGGTTTCATAAACAAGTTCACCATAGCGGTTAAACACACGGAAATATTCCAGGCTGGCTATGCCGATGCTTGTTGGACGGAAGATATCGTTGAGTCCATCACCATTAGGAGTAAACGCAGTAGGCACATAAAAAGTAGGACCGTTGAGTACTTTAATGATCACTGTATCCATGTCTTTACATCCGATCTCATCCTTTACGGTCAATACAAAGGTTTCATCATGCGTTAAGGTGGCCAATGGATTAGCGATGAATGGATGATTCAACGAACCTGCCGGCGACCATTCATAGGAACCTCCACCAGAGCCCTGTAAAGCATAGGGTATATTATATTCTGCAAAAGCATCATTTCCGGCATTGGCATGAACAGGTGGTTGAATGTTGAGATTAACGGTTGCAGTATCTGCGCATCCGGCCAGCGTTTGCACAACCAGCTGGTAATATCCTGCGATACTTACAGAATCAGGCCTTGGTACGGGTATACCAGAGATGGTCCATAAACCATTGAGTCCCGTAACATGATACAGGTTCAACAGGTTGGCCGATTCACCAAAGCATATGCGAAGATCTTTATCGGGCCCCAGTGCTGGCTTAGGATTAACCGTTACCGTTATCGCTGCCCGGGGACCTTCACAAAAGGTGCTTTTCTCACTTACATAAAAAATAAATGTGCCGGGCGCTAAAGTGGAAGGTACCGGTGCGGTCAATGTTGCAGACCCACCTTGTGCCACCGCATACCAGTTCAACTGGTTACCTGGTGTTTGGGCTGTTGCACTCAAGGCAACTGACGTTTCATACTGGCAATACTCAACAGGGCTATTTACCAATGGCGCAGCAGGCGTTATATTAATGGTTAACTGAAGGCTGGCTATCGAATCGCAGCCCGTAGATGCCGCGAGTGTAACTGAATAAGATCCCGGCTGGTTATACGACTGGCCATTCCACAAATAAGGCAACTGCGCCGAACAAACCATGGCCTGTGTGAGGCTGGTCAATACAGGATCAACCTGCAGTTGCAGGGTTGCTATTGAATCACATCCCGCGGCACCGGTAAGGGTTATGGTATAATTACCGGAAGAAATATAATCCTGACCATTCCAGGTATATGGCAGTTGATTATTGCAGGTATGCGCCAACGTTGTACTATACGTTACCGGAACAACCTGTAATTGTAAACTCGCAATCGAATCACAACCTGAACTGCTGATGAGGTTAATGCTATATAGGCCGCTTGCTGAATACGATTGGCCGTTCCATAAATATGGCAATTGGTTGTTACAGGTACTGGCCCATGTAGTATCCCGTAAAACCGGACTTACCATTAATTGAAGGGTGGCCAATGAATCGCAGCCCGCTGAATTCTGCAACGTAGAAACATAATTGCCGGCAGTTGAAATCGTTTGCCCGTTCCAGTTATATGGTAGCTGGTTGCTGCAAATAGATAGATTGGTCATGCTATTGCTGACAGGTTTCTCGTTTATGATCAGCACTGCCGTGGAGTCGCAACCGTAACTGTTTGTAAAATGCAACGAATAAGTTCCTGCAGCTGTATAAGTGTTGCCGTTCCAGGTAAATGGAAATTGATTGCTGCAAATGCTCACGGTGCTGGTACTGGTTGAAAGTGGCAGCACAGCCAGTTGAAGTTTCGCCAGTGAATCACAACCCTGCGAACCTGTAAGCGTGAGTGTATAAAGCCCCGCAGCAGTATATTGGTTTCCATTCCACTGATAAGGCAATTGGTTTTCGCATACAGCCTGTATGGTCAGGCTTTCAGTTACAGGAAGTACTGTAAAATGAAGCGTGGCAATAGAGTCGCAGCCTGCACTGCTGGTGAAGTTGGCATCATAGTTACCTGGAGTATATAAAAGTTGTCCATTCCATACAAAAGGCAACTGGTTCTCACAACGGGACATTTGAGTGATACTGGATACCGTACTATTAACGACCAGGTTCAGTGTAGCAATAGAATCACAACCGGCCTGGCTTACTAACGTTATCGCATACTGGCCGGTTAAGTTATAGCTATTAGCATTCCAGACAAATGGCAGCTGGCTGGTACAGATCGCTACATTTGTTGTACTGGTTACCACATCATTGGCTGATAGTATGAGGCTGGTAAGCGAATCGCAACCACTGCTGCTGGTTAGTGTGATCGTATAGGTACCTGCAGCTGCATATGACTGGCCATTCCAGGAATAAGGCAACTGGCTGTTGCAGATCGATACATGCGTAACGCTACTTACTGTACTATTGGCAACCAGGTGCAGCGTAGCCACGGAATCGCATCCTGCTGTTGAAACAAGCGTAATGGCATAAGTTCCTGCAGATACAAAAGTTTGTCCGTTCCAGGAAAAGGGCAGTTGGTTATTGCAAATGGCCAATTCTGTAAGGCTGTTTCGTACAGGATTTACCGTTAGTTGCAGGATAGCAAGTGAATCACATCCATTGGTTGCTGTTAACAGGATATTATATTGACCAGCTAAAGCATAACTGTTGCCATGCCAGGTATAAGGCAACTGGCTTTCGCAAAGTGTCACCGAATCTGTTCCACTTAACAGGGCTTGTACATTTAGTTGCAGGCTTGATAAAGAATCGCAGCCTTCGCTGCTGGTTAATGTGAGTTGGTACAAACCGGCAGCTGTGTAATCAATCCCATTCCATTGGTATGGTAATTGGCTTGCGCAAATATTCACGACGGTAGTTGTTTGTTGCACCGTATTCACATGGAGAGATAGATTGGCAGTAGAATCGCAGCCATTGCTCCCGGTAAGGGTAACAGAATATAAACCTGGCGTGGTAAGGGAAAGCCCATTCCAGGCATATGGCAATAGATTTTCACAAACCTGGATGCTGGTATTGCTTGACTGCAATGTTAAAACCGATAAGTGTAAGGAAACGATTGAATCGCAGCCTGCGGTGCTTTGTAACGTTACCGCATACGTGCCACCTGTTGAATAATCGATTCCATTCCAGTTATACGGAAGCTGGTTACTGCAAACATTTACGTTCACATCAGTTGTCATAACCGGGTTTACGAGAAGCTCCAGGGTGGCTATAGAATCGCAACCCCCGCTACTGGTAAGGGTGACTGCATAACTACCTGTTGTGCTGTAACTGTTACCATTCCAGTTATATGGCAATTGGTTATCGCACACACTAACCTGTGTGATACTGTTGATAACAGGCCCCACCGACAGATCAAGTGTGGCCAGAGAATCGCAACCAGCCGTACCCGTTAGCATAACGGTATACACCCCTGCCGTAGCGTAACTATTGCCATTCCAGGTATAAGGCAACTGGCTGTTACAAATCGAGAGTTGTGTGGTACTCGTATAATAGGGCACAATGGTCAGGCTCAGGATGGGTACCGAATCACAGCCACTGGCCGTGGTGATGGTAACTGCATAAGTGCCCGGTGTGGAATAGGCATTGCCGTTCCATGAAAAAGGAAGACCTGCATTACAAACTGTAACATTCGTAGTGGAAGTAAGAATATCAGAAACCTGCAGGTATAAGATGGCTACTGAATCGCAACCACTACTACCCGTTAGCGTTACAGGATAATTTCCTGCTACCGGGTAACTGTTGCCATTCCATGCATAAGGCATCTGGTTGTTACATATAGAAACATGAGTATAGCTGGTATCAACCGGCGGAACGATCAGTTGCAACGTGGCCACTGAATCACAGCCTACAGAGCTTAGCATGGAAACATGATAGATTCCCGCAGCCGTAAATTGCTGCCCGTTCCAATTGAAAGGAAGAGCTGTATGGCATACCTGGACGACACTTACACTATTTAAAACAGGATTCACCTGCAGGTTTAGCGTAGCCAGGGAATCACAAGCCGAGTTGCTCGGCAGGGTTACGGTATAAATGCCTGTAGTGGAATACTGGTTGCCATTCCAGGTATAAGGAACCTGGTTTGTACAGATCGATAGATTCGTGCTGCTTGTTAAATACGGGTGAGCGCTCAGGTTGAGGGTAGCCAGCGAATCACAACCGCCACTACCCGTTAGCGTTACTGTATAACTGCCTGGTGTGGCATAACTATTACCGTTCCACGTAAAAGGCAGTTCAGAATTACATATCGACAAATCCGTGATGCTGTACAATTCCGGGTTTACCAGCAGGTTTAGCGTTGCCAGAGAATCACATCCATTTGCACTGTTAAGCCTGACGGTATAGCTGCCGGTTGTGGTATATAAAATACCGTTCCATAGATAGGGCACCTGCCCATCGCATATCGATCGGTTGGTAGTGCTTGTTGATATAGGCTTTACCGAAAGGTTCAGGTTGGCAATTGAGTCGCAACCAGAGTTGCTGGTGAGAATAACCTGGTAAGTTCCGGTGCCCGGGAGGCTACTGCCATTCCAGGCATAAGGAAGCTGGTTACTGCAAACAGATATATTGGTTGTACTGGGTACGATCACCTGTACAACCAGGTTCAAGGTATCAATGGAATGACAGGGATCAAGCACCAATGGAGGTACGATCGGGTAAATGCCACCTGTGGTAAAGATTTGTCCATGCCAGTTAAAGGGAAGTTGTTCCTGGCATATTACCACGTTATCTGTATTAACTTCCGGCGTTTCTACCGAAAGATTGAGGGTTGCAATGGAATCACAGCCTGCTACTGTTACCAGCGTAACCGAATAAGTGCCGGCCGCCGGGTAGCTGTTACCATTCCAGCTATACGGTAACTGGTTGCTGCAGATGCGCCTGTCGGTACTACCGGTCAAAAAAGGCACAACGGTAAGCCTCAGTTTGGCCACCGAATCACAACCGCCACTACCCGGCAACGTTACTGAATAGTTTCCGGCAGCTCCATAAGTGTTTCCATTCCAGGTATAAGGAAGTTGCCCGGTGCAAATCGTTCTAAAGGTGGTACTCGTTGCCAGGGGCCTAACTGAAAGCACCAGCGTAGCGAGTGAATCGCATCCGGCAGAGGAATTTAGTAATACAGAATAAATGCCAGCCGTGGTATACACGTGGCTGTTCCAGGTAAATGGCAATTGGTTTGTACAAATACTGATGACGGTACTGCTACTGACTGCTACAGCAACAACCAGGTTTAGGGTAGCAAGGGAATCGCAACCATTGCTGCCCATCAACGTAACGGTATAGGTGCCGGCCGCAGCATAACTAAACCCGTTCCAAAAGTAAGGAAGCTGTGTGTTGCAGATGGTTCTGCTGGTAACGCTTGATGAAAGCGGCTTTACCTGCAGGTTAAGGCTGGCAATAGAATCACAACCTGCCGCACTGGTAAGGGTAACCGAATAGGTACCTGCAGATGGATAATTGTTTCCATTCCAGGAAAAAGGAAGCTGGTTTACACAAATGGTTTTGTTCGTAAGACTGGTTACCCTACGGTTCACTGTTAGACTAAGTATTGGAACAGAATCGCAGCCACTGGCGCTGGTAAGCGTTACCGAATAAGTTCCACTGGCAAAGTAGCTGTTGCCATTCCATTGATATGGCAGATCGTAATCACATACGATGGCATTGGTTATGCTGCTGCCCACATTCAGTACCGTTAGGTTTAATACTGCCAGGGAATCCTGCCCGTTACTGCCGGTAAGGGTAACAGAATAAGTGCCCCCTGTTAAACAGGTGAGGCCATTCCATTGATAAGGAAGCTGGTTATAACAAATGGTAATGTTGGTAGTGCTGGTAGGTGCAGGAGTATTATACAAAATAGAAGCAGGAGATTTTACATAACTAACCGATGAATCAGCATAGGGAAAAGCCTGCAGGAAGAACACCATTGTACATAGTATTCCCAGGTTGATTCTAAGGATAAGTTGTTGGTGCTTCATACTGTTTCTGCCGTGCTGCCTGCCTTCATTTCAGCCTTGCCCGCACAACAGTTATTAAAAGTATTAGCAATATAATAAAAAAACAGGTAAGCTTATGCATCTGTTCAAATCAATCCGTTTGTAAGTTGAAGTATTGTCAAGGGTTTAACAACGACTCATTAAGAAATCATCCATCCAGGCCAAAAAAATAATGTCCCAAGGTTTCTCACTGGGTTTCTTTTGGCACATAACTATATCCTGCTATAAACGCTCTGGTTAATGCTATAAACCACGTAGAAAAACGGGAAAAAATACCTGAAATAAGGTATTGCAATACATGTTGATGTCGTATACTTTTATTCAAGTTTTAAAACTATTTCGTTACCAGCAACCTTCAGAAAATACATCTCCCCTCTTAGCAGGAAACTACATACCTAAGGTAGCCTTACTGGTCATAAGCCCGGCTTCCTGTAGAATTAGTATGCCCGTATATGGAACAATTTTTTTAGTAAATAGTAAACCATTAATCATGATTCAAACAACAAAAAAGCGCTGGATATTATGCATAATGTTATGTATGATATCATCAGCCTATGCACAAACCCCTCTTCGCACCAGTGCAGAAAAAGCGAAGAAAGAGATGGAGGCTTATATGCGTCAAAAACAAGCCGAACATAAAAAGCATGAACGGTTACAATTGCCGGATCATAGTGTATTTCATCATGATGGCCTTTTCAGGGTGAGTTTTACAGGAAAAAGCAAGGTTACTGTAAGCAGTTTTTTCGACGATTTTTCCAGGGAACTGGGAATTACCAATAACAATAGTTACCGGCTGGTTCATACCGAAAAAGATACGTATGGCATTACGCATTATGCTTATAACCAGTATTACAAAGGTATATTGGTTGAAGGGGGGCAACTCATGCTGCATGAAAAAGATTCCCGGCTCGAGTTGGCTAACGGTAAAATATATACGCAAATTTCAGTTGATGTGAATCCGGTCATCAACAAATCCAATGCAATTGACCTGGCACTAAAAACTGTTCCGGCAACAAAATATATCTGGCAAAATCTATCCGAAGAAAAAATATTACAGGATCAGCTATCTGATAAAAAGGCAAGTCATTACCCGGATCCGGTGCTAGTGATCTGTAAAGAAGATAAAACAAGTAAAGATATATTGGCTTACAAAGTACATGTGCGTGCTGAAACTCCATTTGCAGATAAATGGCTGCTGTTGGATGCACAAAACGGTAAACTGGTCAGGATCGCAGATGCAAATGGCCATATTAATTTTCCGTCCAGGGGCAATACGCTTTATTCCGGCAACCAAAACTTTACCAGCAATTTTTCAAACCTTCACTTTTCATTGGAAGAATCAAACCGGCCCATTCGTACAATGAACATGCTGAATGGAACAGATTATGCCCAGGCAGCTAAATTCACGAGTCGCAGTTTCCTGTGGAGTAGTTTTGCCACCAAACTGAATACCTTAACGATCGAACGTTTGAGCAATGCATGGAATGGTGTTGGGGAAGACTTCAACCGGCCAGACCTGTATTATGAGATCTGGGATGAACTGGCCAACAGCAGAATTTTCAGGAGTGTAACGGTACCCAATGCCATCACAAATGGACCGCGATTTGTTTTTAGTTTAAACAATATAACGTTGCTGGATAAAGGCCGTTATTCGATCAGGCTTTTTGATGAAGATAGTGATTCGCCGGATGACCTGTTGGGAATATTTAGTTTTACAAACATCCCTTTCAGCCAACGATTCAACAACCGTGGAACCCGTGTTACCATTAGTGCAAGCCTTACCACCAGTGGCGCACTGGATGCACATTGGGGCATGGAAAAAGCTTACGATTATTTTAAAAATAAACATGGACGTTTAAGTTATGATGGAAGGAATTCGCCCATAACGGTTTACTTACATGTGAATCCCGTAATATCTTCACCCAGCGGTAATCCAAACAATGCGTTCTGGGATTATAGCAGGAAAGCCATTTCTATTTTTGATGGCGATGAAATCGTGCAGGGTTCTTTGGCTGCCCTGGATGCATGCGCCCATGAATTAACCCATGGTGTAATCAACAACAATGGCCGGGGTGGATTAAACCCATTGGGTAGCCAGGAAACCCTTGCACTTAATGAATCTTTCTGCGACATTTTTGGAAAATCCACCGAAGCCATGGCACAGCCAGGTACAACTGATTGGACGATCGCAGAAAAAACATTCCTGGAAACATTTCCTCCCAATCCGGTTCCTTTTCTTCGTTCCATGCAAAATCCTAAAATAACCGGTGGTGCAACTAAATATAATGGAGTGAACTTTGCCGCAACAGACTATTATGGAAAAGCGGGTGTGCAAAACCGTTGGTTCTACCTGCTGGCCAATGGCGGAAGGGGTAATATTGATGAGAATCCCGCAGAACCAATATATGAAGTACCCGCATTAGGTCTTGATAAAGCAGCCAACATTGCCTATACCAATGTAATGAGCCTGCTGACAACTGATGCCAGTTACAAAGATGCCTACATCATGTCGTTGGATGCCATCAGTATTCAGGGATCACCCAACCCTTCAGATAATTATAAAACCGTTCGGGAAGCATGGTTTGCAGTTGGTGTTGCGAAGCGTCCGGTTATCAATACATTTACTCCTACACAGGGTCCTGAAGGAGAAACGGTTTCTATCAATGGTTCCGATTTTACCGGGATCAGTTATGTAGGTTTCAATGGCACCTGGGTGGCTGCTCCTAATTTTACAGTAAACAGCGATTACACACAGATACTGGTAGAAGTTCCCGTAGGCGCAACCACAGGCCCTATCAGCCTCGTAGCCGGTTATGATACCGTAACAACAGCTGATGATTTTACCGTTGGATGCGAAACGCCCCTAACCGTTAACGTGAACAGCACCGACAATACCAGTTTTACTGCTGAAGCCAGCGGGGGTACAGCGCCCTATACGTACTCAATAGATAACATCAATTTCAGTGCAAACAATGTATTTGGCGGGCTCACCAGTGGAGCTACCTATACCGTATATGCGAAAGATGCAGGATCATGTGAAGGAGAAACAACCTTCCTGCTGAGTAATCCGTTGGAATGCAATGTACAGGCGGGATCTGGCGGACAAGGCACATCATTCATCACCCA
Organism: Bacteroidota bacterium; assembly: GCA_029560415.1. Lineage (GTDB taxonomy): Bacteria > Bacteroidota > Bacteroidia > Chitinophagales > Chitinophagaceae > Ferruginibacter. The sequence continues at coordinate 13,075 of JAKQKY010000464.1, forward strand.
GAACCTTGGACAGGCAGGAGGTGAAGTAGTGGTATCGTATGATATGTATGGCATCCCCGATCAAATGGAAGTGTTCTACGATAATCAATTACTCGCTTCCACGGGCGGACAAGTAAGCGGCGCCAATAGCCTAACGTTTACGTATACCCCCAACGCAAACGGTCCTTTTTATTGTATCATAAAAATGACAGCCCCCAACAGTGGTACCGCCTGGGAATTTATTGCTTTTTGCCCTACTCCACTACGGGAAACCCTGGGCAGAAATCCAATTGCTAAAAATAATCCTGAGCATGCAGCCGGAAAAAAACAACCTGCTGCCATACTATTCCCAAATCCTGTAAGGCAGAATGCCAGCCTGCAGATCAGTGGAATTCAGGAGAAAGCGGTGATAATGCTTACAGACATGGCAGGAAAAGAGATCTGGACCAGCATTCAGAAAAAGGACGGAATCATCCAGGTACCTTCGGAATCTCTTGCGGCAGGTGTATACATCGTAACCATCAGCTATGACCAGGGAATAAAGAAAACGTTGAAACTGGTGAAATCAAATTAAACAATGCTTATAAAAAAATCCCGGGACACTTACCCGGGATTTTTTTATAATTAAAGGTCGTTTACCATTCATGACATCCTTTGAAATACAGCATATTCTTCCACGGGCATCTCTACCAAAAACTGAAGAAACACATCTCCCTGTAACATATCCTGCACAGCTTCACTATCAAGTGCATCAACGGGCTGTTCTGCTTCAGGGTTGCTTATTCGCTGATCACCCGGCCTCAGCGGTATCAGCATAAAATCGCCCTCTTCTTCATCGTGCTGGGTTTCTTCCAGGCTACGTTCTGTACGTGGTGGAAGCACACCCTGGCTTAACAAATGTGTATAACCAAGTTGCTGCAGGTATGCATAAAGTTTAGGAGTTAATTCAGCCCTGTTCATACGATTAGTTTAAATATGATAAGAAGGAAATATACTGCTTAAAGTTAATCACTTTTTGATCTCGATTTAATAGGATTCTGAAAGCTGCGGGCTTTTGAAGGCCATACTATTGACATCCATCTGCCAACCTCAAAACCTGTTTGGCCTTTCCAACAGTTTCATTACATTCGTTACCATTTCCTTTATCACAACCCAACCACCATGAAGTCTGATTACGAAATTGCACAGGAGAGTCCCATACAGCCTATCACCCAAATTGCAGCAAAAATGGGCCTGCCAGCCGATCTGCTGGTTCCTTACGGTCACCATAAAGCGAAGATCAACATCCGCCATTTTGATGAAGAAAAAATAAAAGCATCAAAACTGATCCTGGTTACCGCGATCACTCCCACCAAGGCGGGCATTGGAAAAACCACTACTTCAGTTGGTTTATCTGATGGTCTTCAGAAATTGAATAAAAAAGTAGTACTTGCCCTGCGGGAGCCTTCACTCGGACCATGTTTTGGAATGAAAGGAGGTGCTGCCGGTGGCGGCTATTCGCAGGTGATTCCAATGGAAGAGATCAACATGCATTTCAATGGTGATTTTCATGCCATAACTGCTGCCAACAACACGCTGGCTGCCCTGCTCGATAATTTTCGATTTTATAACCGGGGTAAACCAGAAGGGGTTAAAACGGTTCTGCTCAAACGCTGCCTGGATGTGAACGACCGGGTACTTCGCAAGATCGTGACCGCACTCGATACGCCGCACAATGGCATCACAACTGAAACAGGCTTCGTTATAACCGCTGCCAGCGAGATCATGGCAGCACTTTGTTTATCTGAAGGTCTCGACGATCTGCGCAAAAAGATCGACGACATGCTCCTCGGATTCACTTTTGAAGGCAACGCTTTTACCACCAAAGCACTCGGTGTAACAGGTGCCATCACCGCCCTCTTAAAAGATGCCATTCAACCCAACCTGGTTCAAACGCTTGAAGGCTGCCCTGCCCTCATTCATGGTGGCCCTTTCGCCAACATTGCCCACGGCTGCAATTCAATCATGGCTACTAAAACGGCCATGCAGTATGGCGATTATGTGGTAACCGAAGCAGGTTTCGCATCGGACCTGGGCGCCGAAAAATTCTTCAATATCAAATGTCGCAAGGCCGGAATTCAACCAGCGATGTGTGTACTTGTTGCCACATCGCAGGCATTAAAATTAAGTGGTGGCGCCAATGAAAAAACCATGATGCTTCCCAACATGGAAGCGCTTGGCAATGGGGTACGCAACCTCGAAAAACACATTTCCATTCTAAAATCATTCGGGCAACGGGTATTGGTTTCGCTCAACCGTTATCATTTCGATACTGAAGAAGAAATTGCCTGGCTTCGTAATTACTGCCATGAAAAAGAAGTGGCCTTTGCAGTAAATGATTCTTTCAAATTAGGTGGAGAAGGTGCTGTTGAAATGGCACAGGCTGTTGTAGACATCTGCAGCATACCGGCAGAACCTTTGCGTCACACATACGAATTAAGCGATGACCTGGAAACAAAAATGCGTAAGATCGTTAAGGGAATTTACGGAGGCAAGGATGTGGTGCTTTATAAAAAGGCACAGGATATGATCAAAAAAATCAAACAACTCGAACTGGAACATTTACCGGTTTGCATGGCCAAAACACAATATTCATTTTCACATGATGCATCAGTGAGCGGGCTCGATGGAGATTTTAAAATTGATGTAGACGACCTGGTGATAAACAGGGGTGCAGGTTTTATTGTGGCGGTTTGCGGCGACATGGTTCGAATGCCTGGACTTCCAAAAATTCCACAAGCTAATTTCATCGATGTGGTAGATGGAAAAATAACCGGTGTGAGTTAAGATCAAAAGCGTGATCTGCAATCACAAAGCCTAAGCCAATGTGCTGTAAAAAAACTGAAATTTTTACAGCAGCTGCCATAATATCTAGGTTAGCTTTCTCCTAAAAAGGAAAATAGATAATCATGATTCAGCGCAATATTTTCGTAACTTCCTTTTTACATTGTTCCCAATAAAATTAACCGTTTGATATGCCAACATTTATTCTCAACGTAAACAATAAAGAAGTTACGGTTGATGCAGAAGCTGATATGCCCCTGTTATGGGTGCTACGCGATACGCTCAACCTAACCGGTACCAAATACGGTTGTGGGGTGGCCAGTTGTGGTGCCTGCACGGTGATCATCGATGGAAACTCGCTTTACTCCTGCCAGCGAACAGTAGCAAATTGCGTAGGTAAAAAAATAATTACCATTGAAGGTTTATCTACGGATGGTTCGCATCCTGTACAGCAGGCCTGGCAAAAGGCAGGCGTGCCGCAATGCGGGTATTGCCAACCCGGGCAGATCATGACCGTAGCAGCACTGCTGGGAAAAAACAAAAAGCCTTCTGATGAAATGATCAACAACGCCATGAGCAACAATTTGTGCCGTTGTGGAACCTATCACAGAATCAAGGAAGCCATTCACCTGGCCATCGACGACATCAATAAATAACCTTCCTACAAACTGCATATGAAAAAAGAAAAAATAGACCGCCGTCAATTTATAAAACTCAGTTCATTTACATCAGGGAGCCTGGCCATTGCGTTTATGCTTCCGGGTTTGGATGCACTGGCGTTGCCTGCAGTTGACTGCGAGTTTTTTCAACCAAGTGCTTACCTGAAAATCGACAGGAATGGTAAAGTGACGGTGTACGTGGCTAAACAGGAATCGGGGCAAGGCATTGATACAGCTCTTCCGATGATCGTTGCAGAGGAACTTGACGTAGATTTCAGAGATGTACAGGCAGAAACTGCGCCTTATGGAACCATGAAGCCGGGCGAACATGATACCGGTGGCAGCCAGAGCGTATTGGATATGTACAAGACACTTCGTAATGCCGGTGCAATCGCAAAAGCCATGCTCATAACAGCAGCAGCCAATGAATGGAAGATCAAGGAAAGCAGTTGCGCTGCCGACCAGGGTGAAGTGGTGAACACCATCAGCATGGAACGCATTACCTATGGTTCTTTGGTTTGCCTGGCCGCAAGTCTGCCCATACCCAAGACCGTTACCCTCAAGAATCCAAAGGATTTTAAACTTATAGGGAAAGCTGAAAAGCGCAGCAATTTAAAAGATATACTAACCGGCAAAACGAAATACGGGATCGATATTAAAGTGGATAATATGTTGTATGCCGTGGTAGAACGATGCCCGGTGCTTGATGGCACCCTGGTGAAAATAGATGATGCCGCTGCTAAAAAAGTACCCGGCGTGGTAAAGATTGTGAGCTATAAAGGTACAGGCGCCCCAATGCATGTGCGTGCAGGCGTTGCCGTTGTAGCCACCAATACCTGGGCAGCCATCAAGGCCCGCAAGCTGCTGAACATTACCTGGAATGAAGGAAAGAAAAATAAAGAAAGCACCGACCAGCTTTTTAAAACCTTTGCAGAAAAAGCAAAAGCTAAACCCCAGATAGAAGTATTTAAAAAAGGAGACCTTTCAACAGTAAACGGCATAATGGAAGTTACTGCCGATTATTCCGAACCATTCCTGGCGCACGCTACCATGGAGCCGATGAATTTTGTAGCATCGGTCATTGGAGATGATTGTGAAATATGGGGAGGGTTGCAACTGCCCGACTGGGCCGTAAATACCATAGCCAGCACATGCGAGATCAAGAAAGATCGCATCAAATGTAACCTCACTATGATGGGGGGTGCTTTCGGCAGAAGACTTCATTTCGATTTTGCCATTGAAGCCGTTAAGATCGCACAACAACTGAACAACCCGGTGAAGTTACTGTGGGAAAGAACCGACGACATGATGTATTCCCCTTACCGGCCCGCTAACTACCACCAGCTCAAAGCCAATATTGATGAAGACGGTCATTTATTATCATGGCAGCATCATGTATTGGGAACGCCTATTGCCTATATGACCGATGGGCCCAAGAATGAACACCCTGAAGAAATGGATGGCGCCAACAACGGATTCTGCTACGATATTCCCAATATATACACCGGGTACACGCCCGTAGATTTTAATATCAATCGCGGATGGCTGCGATCTGTAGACATCTGTGTGAATACCTTCCCGGTAGAATGTTTCATCGATGAGATCGCTGCTAAAATGAACAAGGATCCCCTGGACTTACGTTTAACCTTACTCGAAAACAGGGAGGATTTTAAAACAGGCGATGGCCCGGGTGCTTTAACTCAATCACCATCGAGGATTGCAGGTGTTTTGAAAATGGTGGCAGAAAAGATTGGCTGGAAAGAAAAAAGAAAACCGCGTCATTTCATCGGGCTCGCAACTCACTCCTTCATATTCGCAAAGTCGTATGCAGCCCATGCCATAGAAATTGAAATGCTTGAACCCAAAAAATTCCGCATCGTAAGGGTTGTAGCTGCCATTGACTGCGGGCTGGTGATCAATCCAGATGGGTTACTGAACCAGATGCAGGGCGGACTGGCCTTTGCTCTAACACAAACATTAAAAGGAGAGATAACGATCACGAATAGCCGCGTTGACCAGAACGGTTTTTTCAGTTATGAATTGCTGAAGTACGATGAAATGCCTCCCGTGGAGATTTATACGATCGACAGCAAAGAAGAACCCGGGGGCGTGGGTGAAGTTGGCCTTTCTACTGTAGCGCCTGCTTTGTGCAATGCCCTGGCCGCAGCCGGAAACCGCCCACGAAAATTACCCATCAGCAATGAAGGATTCAGTTGGGTGTAAACAACTGATCAACGATTAATGCTGGCCGTATCCACCGCCTGGAAAAAACGAACCATCTTACCATCCCTGACCGTCCACACATGTGTGGCATTGGCTTTAAATGCGTGGCCTGTGGCCTTATTCGTTCCCTGGTAATGGCCCACCATCACGACCCTGTCATCTGCTCCAAATATTTCACTGACAGCAATATTAAATCCATCAAAATAAACCGGCAGGTTCATAAATACTTTTGAAACGATGGCTTCGGGGCCAATATACACTCCATCATCTTTTACAAAAGGCATTCCCACACATTCATTCCATTCCAGTGCAGCATCAAAAAATTCAAGTGCTGCAGGAATATTGCCGGTTGCAAAATGGGCGTAAGCCTGCTTTACAGTTTCTACGTTGGTCATGATATTTATTTTTAAATGAATAAATCAAAAGTTATAAACCTTAAAAGAATTATTTATGAAAATAATCTTTTAAAAACGGCTTATTTAAAACTGGAAATAAATGAATGAACTGCTGCTTTCCTGGCTCCAGATCAATAATAGCAGCAGTACAGACCATATAACGCCCAGAAGCCACCAGGGAAGTTTTTCTGCCACCACAAGCACCCGTGTATTTCGCATGAGCCAATGAAAAATGATCATCCCGGTAACGATCACCGACACTTTAATGATGCTAAGGGTAGTGAGTAATACAGCAGCATCTTTAAAGGGAAAGAACATTGCCGAGAGCAGTTTCCATGCTGATCCAAAATCGGGCGCCCTGAAAAACACCCAGGTTACATTGATGAGTAAAAACGTAAGCAGGGCCAGGATAAAATTTCGGACATTCTTTTTCTTCAGGATCTCGGGCACCGGGCCCAAAACACCTACATCGCCCATAGGCGTTACCGTGATAGACCTCGCCGGGTCTTTCCTTACATCTGCGATAAGCTTCTCTACCCACAGGTAAAACCCATGCAGTGCACCCCATACCACAAAGGTCCAGTTGGCTCCATGCCACAAGCCACCGAGCAACATGGTAATCATGAGATTGATATATGTTCGCACAGTTCCACTTCGGTTACCCCCCAGCGGTATATACAAATAATCACGCAACCACGATGACAAGGTGATATGCCATCTCTTCCAGAAATCAGAGAAACCGATGGCCGCATAGGGATATAAAAAGTTCTCTGGCAAGATAAATCCAAGGCAGGAGGCCACACCAATAGCACAGGTAGAATATCCCGCAAAATCAAAAAAGATCTGTCCCGAAAAGGCAAGTACACCCATCCACGCATCCAGCATAGATACCCTGTCGTGGGCATCAAAAACCATATTGGCCGAATCGGCTAACATGCTATCGGCCAATACTACTTTCATAAACAGCCCCAGCGATAACAGGAACAATCCCTGCAACAATTGTTTACGGGTAGCTTGCCGGGGCGTTTCAAATTGCGGCACCAGTTGCGGTGGTCGCACGATCGGACCAGCTACGAGGTGTGGAAAGAACGTAACAAACAAGGAAAAATCGAGCATTGATTTAACCGGCTCACTCTTACGTTTATACATGTCTATCGTATAACAAAGTGTGGTGAATGTGTAAAATGAAATGCCCGCCGGCAATATGATGTTGGGTTTGGCCGGGTGATAATCCATTCCCATCAGGTTCACGAGTTGTGTAAAATTGTCTAAAAGAAATCCGCCATACTTAAAAAAACAAAGCATGCCAAGGTTCCCTATCAAACTAACGATCAATAATAAACGCCGTTTGCTTTTGTTTTCCTGGTGATAGAGCGACCTGCCCACGAAATAATCTACCACGGTAGATAACCAAAGCAGCAATATAAAAGGCGGGTTCCATGCTGCATAAAATACATAACTGGCCAGTAGCAGGTTTATCTTCTTCGTTCTCCAGTTAAAAGGCAAACTATGGAGAATGAGCACCACTATAAAGAAGGCAATGAATGTATAGGAGTTAAAAACCATTGTGCAGTAAGTTGTTGGTTAATTGAATAGCTTTAGCGACGGGCCATCAGCGGAAAACGCCAGCCTTTCTCCTCCGTTAAAATGCGAATGAATTCCCTTGTAAACAATACCGCATCGGATTGTTTGAGATGGGAAAATTCAGGACATTCAAAATGAGCGATCGCGGGGTAATCGAGGAAGTGAATACCCGGGCAATTTGTAGTTGCCAATATGCGTTCCCAATATTTTTCTCTTGGAAAACCCATGAGTTCTCCCTGTAAAAAAGGGCCACTCGATGGGGTACGTACAAAGATCACTTGTCCGCCCCTGGCCTTTATCTTATCTACATCTCCTTTTACCGAAAGCAATATCGAATCAAGCTTTGCGCCCGATGCCGGTGGTTCTTTACTCATCTTAAATACAAAATTCCAAACCCCTTTAACACGGTTCTGCTGGGCAGTATCGGTAACGAATAAATCGGTTAGGTATTCCTGCCGGTTAAATTTCACACGGCCGAAACCTGGAGGAAATCCCGGGAATTCAAATACACCCGGCCTGTTTCGGATATGCGTTTCAGATAGCATG
>JAKQKY010000472.1 GCA_029560415.1 Bacteroidota bacterium
TAGCCAGGTCAGAATTTCAGCAGGAGCAGGTGCTTTCGTGATAGCCGGGGATGTTCGGTTTTTTATAGCAGCAGGACTGGGAGCCATCAGCTTTGAAGGCGAAAAGATATTGGCGATTTCACCCAATGCACCGGTGGCCAGGTTACTGTACAATAAAAAAGTTGTTGATACGATATTATTCAATCAGGGGGAAAAACAAATCACCGAAGTCTTTTAAAGTATTTGTTAATCATTTGTATGTTAGGGTATTTCAAATTCGTGATCAGGGAACTGAAGTTGAGGTTACAGTAGTGCAAAAGTTTAATCAGGGAACAATCCCGAAAAAAGGATGTAATTTTTTTCGGGGCTCTTTTTTTGTTACTTTTTTGGAGAAGCAAAAAAGTAAAAGAATCACTACTAAAAGAATATAGCGAACCAGTAATTCTTCTATTTTAATCAAAAGCCCAAAACATTTATTTAAATAAATCTACGTTAATCAAATTTGCGCATCGTTTAATTAAAATAACTTTGTATTAATGAAAACAATAACCCCCCGTTACCAGGCATTCTTTGCACTCACTTGCCTGCTTGGCTGTTTCTCCTGCAATGATGTAAAATCAGCCGGTGAACAGTCTCCCCAGCAAAAAGACTCCGTTATCAAGCCTGCGGCCAAAATGCCGGCAACTTCACATTACGAGTTTGATACGGCCGATTATAACCGGAGAATGTTGCTGATGAGCAATAACGATACTACTGGCCGCTGGCCGCCGAAAGGCCCTTATCCATTACCCGGCGCTTTATTGCCATACAACCGCATCGTGGCATTCTACGGTAACCTGTATTCGAAAAGAATGGGCATCCTTGGCGAAATACCCAAAGACTCTATGCTGACTAAATTAAAGGAAGAAGTGGCCAGGTGGCAGGCAGCTGATACCTCTATGCCGGTATTACCAGCACTGCACTATGTTGCTGTTACGGCCCAGGGAGCCCCGGGTAAAGATGGCAAACACCGCATGCGCATGCCTTTTCACCAGATAGATACCATCATGGCCTGGGCAAAAGAGATCAACGCATTGGTTTTTGTTGACATACAGGTTGGACATAGCTTCGTGAAAGATGAAGTGCCTGCCCTGGAGCCTTACCTGAAACAGCCTGGTGTTCACCTCGGCATTGATCCGGAATTCTCATTAAAGAATGGAGAAATTCCCGGTTCCAAGATCGGCTCATTCAATCCGGATGACATCAATGCAGCGATTGACTTTCTCGCCGATGTAGTGAAAAAAAATAACCTCCCTCCCAAGATCCTGGTGGTGCATCGTTTTACACAAGGCATGATCACGAACTTCGAAAACATTAAAAAAGTTCCGGAAGTACAGGTAGTGATCGATATGGATGGCTGGGGCGATAAGATCCTGAAACGTTCTACCTGGCTGAGGTACATATTTAAAGAGCCTGTACAGTTTACCGGTTTTAAACTATTTTATAAGAACGACCTCAAGAAAAATACCATGGGATTGTACACACCCGAAGAACTGCTGAAGTTCACACCCAAACCCATCTACATTCAATATCAATAAACTTATCCGGCACAAAAGATGACATTCAACAAGGTACTGATCCTGGCTACACTATTGGTAGCCGCTTCCTGCAAAGAAGGCAGCAGCACAGATTCAAAAGAAAAAAACAATGCAACCCAGGCAGGTAAATCAACCAAAGACAGCCTGCAGACTTCTTCAGTAAAAGCAAATGACCTGGCAACGATCCTGGCGAAAAAGGAAGTGCCGGTATTGTGCTACCACCATATCCGTAATTTCAGGCCGGGTGAAAGTGAACGCATGAAAAGTTATTCGGTTACTCCAGCAGCATTTGCAGAACAGATGAAAGCGCTGAACGACAGCGGCTATAAAACCATTACGCCTGATCAGTTGTATGATTACCTGCTGTATAACAAACCCATTCCACCTAAACCGGTGATGCTCACCTATGATGATACGGATGAAGAACAATTCAGCATCGGTAAAACAGAAATGGATAAATATGGTTTTAAGGGATTGTATTTTGTAATGACTATTTCGATTAACCGTCCACGTTATATGAGCAAGGAACAGCTCAAACAATTATCGGATGAAGGACACCAGGTAGAATGTCATACCTGGGATCATCACATGGTTACCAAGTACACAACCGCCGACTGGGATACCCAACTGGTAAATCCTCAACACAAGCTGGAAGGCATTACCGGCAAGCCTATCCGTTATTTTGCATATCCGTTCGGCATCTGGAACCAGGCCGCCATTCCAGAAATCAAAAGCCGGGGTTATAAAATGGCATTCATCCTTTCTTCAAAAAGAGATTCCATTGAGCCCTTGTATACCATCCGGCGTATGATCGTTCCCGGTACCTGGTCAACTCCCGGCATGATGAAAGCCATGAAACAAACCTTTCATTTAAAAGATTAAGGCTGCTTCTTAAATTCGAGGTCCTGGAAATCGAAACTGAAATCGGTGAGGGGAGAGATGGCTTCCATCTTCATGCCCGAAGCTTTGCCGCTGTTATCCAGGTCAAATTTCACAAATGCATCAGCATCCAGGCTGCGGTCATTCCATTTTACAATGAAGGTATTTCCTTTGTAAGGGAACATCTCACCGGTAAGCAGGTAAGAGCGTTTGGATTGCCAGATCGTTTTGCCATCTTTAATGCTAATCTCAACGTCACCAAACCATTTATCGCGGTACGTGCCAGTAAATAATTTCATATCCACTTTGGCAGTATTGTCCTTTTGCTGCGCTGCAATGTCGGCCCACACTTCACCGGTTATTTTTTTGGCGTTGGCTTCATTCTTCACTACACGATCGTGCATATCTTTCACACGATTGGCATTTTTAATACCAAAATAGCTGTCTTTGATGGTATTTGTGATTGCAGTAAAGGCTGCGCCGGATTGCTGGTTGGTAAATACGATGATGCCGAGTTTTAATTCGGGCAACAACGTCACCTGGGTAACTATGCCCGCTAATCCGCCTGTATGGGAAACCTGCTTATAACCCATGGCATCGGCCAGGAACCAACCCAGGCCATAACCCGAGAAATGTGTATTGTAAGGAGAAGGGCCTCTCACCGGGATAATGGTCTGTTGCGTCCACATCTCTTCATGCACATCTTTGCTGAATAATTTCAGGGCTTGCTTTTCACCGTATTGTCCATCATTCATCTGAAGGATCGCCCATTTACTCATATCGGTGATATTGCTGTAAATGCCGCCGGCAGCATTGGCAACATTGCTCCAGTCGCGGCGGATCACTTTTACGGTGCCATCCACGGGTGCATGCGGATCGATCACATTTCGCTTGTCTTTTACCCGGCTGAAAGAAGCCGCACTGCCCAACATACCAATGGGCTGCATCATACGGGTTTCAATAAAATCTTCCCAGCTTTTTCCCGAGATCCTGGCCACCACCTCGCCCGCAACAATGTATAGCAGGTTATCGTAATCGAATTTGGTACGGAAACCCGATACTGACTTTAAAAACCGAAGGTTGTGTATGATGTCTTTCAACGTAAAATTATTTGAATCGGGCCAGAACATGAGGTCACCGGCACCCAAACCCAGCCCGCTTCTGTGAGTGAGCAGGTCACGAACGGTGAATTCATCGGTAACATATGGATTGTACATTTTAAATTCGGGAATGATATCGGTCACCTTATCGTCCCAGGTGAGTTTGCCTTCATCTATCAGCATGCCCAGGGCCGCTGCTGTAAAAGCTTTGCTGTTGGAGGCGATGCCAAAGAGGGTGTTGGCATCTACCGGCAATTTGCTGTTTAGCGATCGTACCCCATATCCCTTTGAATGAATTACCTGTCCGTCCTTCACTACGGCCACCGCAATGCCCGGTACATCAAAAGTTTTTAAAGTTAGATTTACCAGTGAATCGATCTGGGCTGATGTGATGCCCTGGGCAAAAGATGCAAATGAAAAAACAATGATCCATAGCGTAATGCCGGTTTTCCTGAAAATTGACATATTGAAGAATTTTATGCTTGCAAAATAGGCCAATCCGGCATAAAAAAGTCAACCGGGAATGCACATCCCGATGTGGGTAAAATTATCCCGGAAAAAATCAATATTATCTTAATATTATCTTTTCAATTTCGTGTTGCTGCTGTTGAATGTTGTTGTACCATTACGTAAATATTCAATCATGAGAAATAATATCAACGAAATCAAGCCGATCAATGGATTGGTAGCTTCCAGGTCTTATCGCGATGAAGCAACCTACAATAAAATCCAACGGCACCTGGTAGACATAAATGATATTATAACGGAAGAGGATATCCGCAATATTAAATTATTCATTGGGCCCGGCGACGTAGTTGAAGCTGGCAAAGAAGAAAAGGCCCTGTTACTTGATCCGGCTTTCAATCAAACCGAAAGCGAAGCAGAAATTGAAAAAGAATACCGCGAAGGAAAAAAGATCAACACCCCCTGGAACATTGTAGTAGAGTAATAATAACATTTCATACCTTATTGCCCTCATGTTTACATGAGGGCTTTTTTATGTAAAAGCCTATCAGGAGCTGAATTCGCAAAAATACTTCGTAAGGTTACGAATAGAATTATCGGGGATTTACGAAAAAGTGGGGAACCGTCATATTCTGTACTACAAATCAATCAATGCAGTGCTACAAGAAACCATGAAAATACTTCGCATCTTTGTATCAGCAACATCCAATACCGACGAAAGATCAACACCGCTTTAAAATCCAATAACACCGAAGATTCCAATATCCGGAAACCACAACCAATATCATTAGAAAGACTGTAGTTTGCCTCGATCCAATTATCATTGAAAAAAGTACTGTCTGTGAGAGACCTTCGATCCTAACGAAGGTTTTTTTTATGCCCTGACTTTTCTTCTTTCATTTTCATTCATTTTATAGCATAGAACGATTTCTATGCAGATTCATGGCATTTAGCTACAAAGGGTTGTATTGGTTAGTGCTACTTTTACTCTATCAATATCCTAACCATGAAACCCGCTTATCCAAATCCTTGAAAAAGCTGATCCTTATCCTGTAAAGCCAGCAAGTAACGTACCCCAATGAAAACAGTTATTCTTTGAAAAACCTTCTACGGAAGGTTTTTTTCTTTTGTCTTAACCCCAACCAGGCAGAAATGGGCATTAGATAATTTTCTAATGCAGTTTATGCATTCATCTACAAACATCGCAAATCACTCCATGTACTTTTACAGTATCAACATCCAATTAAAAAACCACGTTCAGTTCCTTGAAACCAATGATCCAATATCGCTGAAAAATGCAACATCCAATCTTAGAAAAGCCAGGCGTTTAAAAATCGAGAACCACCTGACTAAAAAAAACCTTCAGGCAGAAGGTTTTTTTTATGTTCCACGTTAATTAAGCAGTTAGTGTTGAAAAGGAAGCCCGCTGACGTAAAGCAAGAATGATTCGTGATCTTTCTATAAGCGGTTCCTTAATTAGCTACAAACAGCGCCAAACGGAAGTTTTAGCTTTGCATTATCAAATATCCAATATCAAAAAAACCAATAGATCCTTATCCCAGAAACCAACAACTTACCACTGAAACCACTTATCCTTTATCCCCTGGAAAACCAACCCAACCTACCTTTGAAAACACCAATCCTTGAAAAACCTTCTACCGAGAAGGTTTTTTCTTTGTCCCGCTTAATCCAGCTAAATATCTTTTGAAAAATAAACCGGTTGCTGCACAATATTAAATGTATGTAGCCTGCAACAATAGCTTTAACATACCATGCGTTATTGTTCAGCAAAACCGTTGCTACCTCTAAAACACCCACTATGAAAAGCCTTCCATTGGAAGGTTTTTTTAATTACACGAAGTTTCCTACATTATTTCAGGAATATACCAATGGCCAGGCAGGCCGCACAAAGGATGAAAAGGATGAGCAGCAGCGGGGAGATAAATTTCCACCATGCTTTGAAGCCGATCCCCACCAGGGCCAGGGAAGGCAATACGAGTCCCGTTGGCGTGATAAATCCCATAATGCCCATTCCAAATAGGTACGCATTCACAATTTCACGCCCAGGTACATGCACCAAAACAGCCAAAGCACCCATGATGGGCATCGTAAGTACGGCCATGCCGGAAGAAGAAGAGATGAATAAAGTGAAGATCATATACAAAACAAGCATCATAACAATAAATAACACCGGCGGCATGGTACTCGCCAGGTTAGCTGCATAATAAAGAATAGAATCGCTGATCTGTCCTTCATTTAAGATGATGGTTACTCCACGGGCCACGCCAATGATCATGGCTACCGCAAACATATCCTTGCAGCCCTGTATAAACTGTTTGATGAATGTATTTTCAGATAGCTTTAATACAATGGCTAGTAATATCGACGAACCGAAGAACAATGCCGTCATTTCGGTAAGCCACCAATCGAGTAATACCACGCCTGCAATCATTCCTAAAAAGGAACACAGGAATATCAGCAACAATAATTTTGTTTTATTATCAATTCGGCTATCCTTAGCATCGGAAGGATGAATTGCAGGGTAAAGAGATTGTACAGGCCCATGGATCTTATATACAATGGATGCGGTTGGATCGGCCTTTACCTTTTTCGCATAACGTACAAAATACCAGATGCTGACAAAGGTGGTAAGGATGAACATGACGATGCGTTCATTCAACCCATCCGACCAGTTAACACCCGCCGCATTGGAAGCTATGATGGTGGAAAAGGGATTGGTAAATGACGACAGGGTGCCAAGCTGCGAACCGGCGAATATAACGGCTACCGGTACCAGCAGATCGTACCCTGCTGCCAGGAACAAAGGAACCATCACCGGGTAAAATACCAGGGTTTCTTCAGCCATGCCATAAGATGAACCGGCAAAAGAAAACAGGAAACAAAGGATGATAATGAGCCAGGATTCTTTGCCCTTCATGGAATAGGATAAGGAAGTTAATCCCCTGACCATGGCGCCAGATTCATTGAACAACTGCATGAATCCACCAATGAATAGTACAAATAAGATAATATCTACCGAATCGTAAAATCCTTTGATAGGTGCCATCAATACCTGGATGATGCCCTGCCTTTTGGAGGTAAGTTTCTGATATGTACCCGGCACCGATACCGGTTTACGAATAGCCCCGCTGCTGAATTTTTCCAGTGGAATATGCACCTGCAGGCTGTCGAGCGTTTGTTGGGTAAACGGAAGGGATGAATCCGCACCAGGTGTACTGTACACAAATTGATTTCCGGAAACATAGGAAAGTGTATTGTATTTCCCGGCCGGAATGAGCCAGGTGGCCGCAGCAGCAATAATAATCACGAGCATCAAAATACTGATGGGAGAAGGGAGCGATCTTTTCATGTTGCAGTTTAAAACATTCCATCCTGCGGATGAATGATGTACTTTTAAAACTAAACTAAATATTTTATTAATTAAGTTTATAGCGTAAATTCATCGGGCATCAATGAAAGCAGCCTCTGTAAAAGACATAAAAACCGAACTGGAACATCAATCCCAAGCCAAATTACTGTCGCTTTGCCTTAAACTTACCAAATTCAAAAAGGAGAACAAAGAGCTGTTAACCTACCTGCTCTTTGAAGCCGACAATGAAAATGCGTATATCGGTTCGGTAAAAAATGAAATTGATGAAGCCTTCCTGGAGCTGAATATAAAGAACCTGTACATCGCTAAAAAGAACATTCGTAAAATCCTTCGCATCACCAACCGCTATATCAAGTACAGTGGGTTAAAACCAACTGAAGCAACTTTACTGATGCATGTTTGCCGTAAAATAAAAGAATCCGGACTAGCCCTGCAAAAAAGCACTGCCCTTACAAACCTTTACGCATCGCAAATAAAAAAGATCAAAGCGGCCATTGATACGATGCATGAAGACCTGCAATACGATTACCAGAAAGAACTGAAAGAAATTTTATAACATTTAAAATAAACAAGATGCCAGAGTCTAAAAAAAGAGAAGCACACAAACATCCACATGTTGATTATATACCACACAAGAAGAAGAAAGGATCGGCCAAAATGGTAACGGTCATTTTCTGTGCCTTTTTATCACTGGCCATTGCCTGGTTTGCCGCAGGCACATCACCGCTTTGGTTATTGGTAGGTATTGTCCTGGGTGCAGGATTTGGCTATTTCCTGGGCAGCCAGATCGATAAATCGCTGAACAAGTAAAAGCCTTACGGACTAAGGTTTAAAATTCCCTTTGAATGAATGTTTGAATTCGATGAAATCGGGAATGGATATATGCTGTACATAAGAATTTTCGGGATGATGTAAAATATACTCCTGGTGATAATCTTCTGCCGGGTAAAAGGCCTTGAATGGAACCACTTCGGTAACCACTTTTGATTTATATTTTTTGCTGGCATTGATGCGGGCTATCTCGGCTTCGAGTATGCGCTTTTCTTCTTCGGTTCTGTAAAAAGCTGCAGAACGGTATTCTGTACCTACATCGTTGCCCTGCCTGTTCAGGGATGTTGGATCCATGCTGGCAAAGAAAGCAGCCACCAGGGTGGCATATGATATCTTAGCAGGATCATAATAAACCTGTACGGTTTCAGTATGACCTGTCTGACCACCTGAGACCTGCTCATAGCTTGGGTTCTTGGTTTGTCCGCCCGCATACCCCGATACCGCATCTCTTACACCAACCAGGCTTTGAAATACGATCTCTGAATGCCAGAAGCATCCTTCTGCAAAAGTGGCCACGGCCTCATTGGGCGCTGGTTTCTGCGAAGTTGCAGCCGGAATTTTTACAGACTTGGTTTGTGTTTGGGCACAGGAACAAAACAAAACGAAGGATAAGATGGTGATGATGCAGGCTTTCATTGTATTCATATTTAGTATATCATAAACGCAGAATGAATAACAACAGATTTCAGCGTTTGTTAAAATAATTAAAAGTTTAATCTGCCAAATGAATGCCAATCACCAGGAGATAGGTTTTTTACCTGTAAATTAGCGTTCAAATGAGAAATGTAAAACTAGTCTTTTTCACCTGCATGTTTTGCCTGGCAGCCAACACCCATTCCGCATTCGCACAGGGCAAAACTGCCCGTTTCCCCGATGATCTGAAAAAGGAAATGTGTGTAAGGATCAAACAGGCTGCCCAACACGCCTGGAAGGGCTATATGACCTATGCCCAGGGCGCTGATGATCTGAAACCGCTTAGCAAAACGTCTAAATTATGGTATAAGGAATCCATGCTGATGACACCCGTGGATGCCTATGATACTTTCGTAATGCTTGGACTGGATTCAGAAGCCATGGAAGCCAAAAAACTGATCCTGGAGAAACTGAATTTTGATACCGATAATGATATCCAGGTTTTTGAAGTTACCATTCGCATATTGGCGGGCTTGATTACGGCGTATGAACTCGATGGCGACAAGAAATTTCTAACCCTTGCTATAGACCTGGCGGATAGGATGATGCCAGCCTTCAACAGCCGTACAGGTATGCCTTACCGTTATGTGCATCTTCAAACCGGCAAAACCAGGGATGGTGCCAATAACCCTGCAGAGATTGGCTCATTGATGATGGAATTCGGCAAATTATCTAAACTAACCGGCGATGAGAAATACTATCGTGCTGCCAAAAAAGCAATCATGGAAGTGTATAAGCGAAAGGCGAAAACCGGGCTGGTAGGCGAAAAGATCGACATCAATAGTGGTAAATGGCTGAGTAACCAGTCGCATATCAGCGGATATATCGATTCATATTATGAATACCTGTATAAATGCTGGCTCTTATTCGGCGATGCCGATTTTAAGAAGGCCTTTGACACCCACAATGCCGCCATTAAAAAATACCTGGTAGATACAACCGATCATGGATGGTTTCTAAAACAGGTCAACATGCAAACCGGAAAGCAAACCGGCTCTTCATATGGTGCATTGGATGCCTTCTACGCCGGGCTTTGCGCCTATGCTGGTGACATCAAAACTGCAATTCATATCCAGGAAGCCAATTTCTACATGTGGACTCATTTTAACATGGAACCCGAGTCTTTTGATTATAAGACCAACAAAGTAAGCAGTCCATATTATATCCTGCGGCCCGAAAACCTGGAAAGTTGTTTTTACCTGTTCAGGAAATCGGAGCATTCAGATTATCTGTGGATGGCCAAACAAATGACAGATGACATACTCAAACATTGTTTTACAGAAGCCGGGTATGCTTCCATCAAAGACGTGAAAACGCTGGAACAATTTGATTCGATGGAAAGCTTTTTCTTTGCTGAAACACTCAAATATGCATATTTAATGTTTGCGCCTTTGTCAGCAGCAGACTTAAAAAAAATCGTGTTTAATACCGAAGCACATCCTTTTAACATCGAAAGTAAAAAACCATGACATCCAGGTTAGATGAATATAATTACATTTTTTTCATAGGCGTTGCCGGAACGGGTATGAGCGCCATTGCCCAATACCTCGCCGGTATCGGTAAACAGGTGTCGGGTAGTGACCGGTATTTTCTGCCCGGTACTTACAATGAAACCAAAGAAAAACTGGAAGCTGCCGGTATCCAATGTTTTTTACAGAATGGAGAAGGCATTACACCGGAGACTAACCTGGTAGTGGTTTCCACAGCTGTGGAAGATACTGTACCGGAAGTGCAAAAAGCCAGGTCGATGTCGATCCCCATTTTAAAGAGAAGCGAATTGCTGGCCCTGATTGCGACCAGCAAAAAGACGATTGCTGTGGGCGGAACATCCGGTAAAAGCACAACGAGCGCCATGTTATTTGATATTTTAGAAAAAGCGGGTATGCATCCCAGTATCATCAGCGGTGCAGGACTCACCAGCATCATACGGGAAGGAAAGATCGGAAATGCAAAAGTAGGTACTGGTGAATGGCTGGTGATAGAGGCTGATGAAAGCGATGGCAGCATTGTGCAATACGAACCGGAAGTGGGCCTTCTACTCAATATCGACAAAGACCACCAGGAGATAGATGAACTGATGGAGATCTTTGGCAAATTCAAAAATAACACACGGGGATTGTTCATGGTAAACCAGGCAAACCTGCTGGCAAGACAATTATCGAAGGATGTTGTTCATGACTTCTCTGCTGATCCGCTGCATGATGCTGGTTATATGGCAATCAATTTCCAGCAGCAGGGGCTAGAGATCAGTTTCACGGTAAGGGATACCCGCTTTGAAATGAACACAGTGGGTAAACACAATATGGAAAATGCACTGGCCGCTATTGCCGTGGCCAACCAACTGGGTGTAAGCCTTCAAACCTGTGCCGAAGCGCTTAAAAACTATGAAGGCATTTACCGCAGGCACCAGGTATTGGGTAAAAAGAACGGGGTATATGTGATCGATGATTATGCACATAACCCGGTAAAATGCGCCGCATCCATCGCAGCCTGCCAGCACATTGCACCTAAAGTGGTCGCCTGGTTTCAGCCGCATGGTTACGGGCCAACAAGATTTCTTAAAGATGATTTCATTCACGAAATATCAGCCGTGTTGCGG
>JAKQKY010000501.1 GCA_029560415.1 Bacteroidota bacterium
ATTCTTACCTATGGTCTCCAAACAATGGCAGCTTGAGTAATGTAAATATTTTGTCGCCCCAAATAACCATTCTCAATACCGGTACCTCACAATATGTATTGCAGATAACAGATAATGTGACTGGCTGCAGCAATACTGCCACCGCAAGCCTGGTAGTGAATATTTGCCCGCCACTTGCTATCATCGGCGATTATTTGTGGTATGATACAAATTCAGATGGGTTGCAGGATCCCGATGAATTAGGTGTTGCAGGCATGCCTGTAAATCTATACAATAATGCTGGTTTTAATGTAGCATCAACGCTTACAGATGCCAATGGATTTTATCAGTTCACAGATGTGCAACCAGGTACAGGTTATTATGTGATCTTCAGTAAGCCAACCGGCTTTGATTTCACAGATCAAAATGTTGGAGGAGCATTGGCAAACAATAACAGCAAGGTTGATATAGATGGCAGAAGCATCAATTTCGATGTGCCATCCGGCGCCAATATCACCAATATCGATGCGGGTATCGTAGTATCCTGTACGGTGCCGGTAACGCTGGTCAATTTCACAGCTACATTGCGCAACAGGGAAGTATTCCTGAACTGGCAAACATCTGCCGAATACAACAACAATTATTTTACAGTGGAAAAAAGCAGTGATGCCATTCAATTTGCCGGCATTGGCAATGTTGCAGGACATGGGACCACCGTGCTTCCACATAATTATGCCCTGGTCGACCATCATCCGTTTACCGGGATGAATTACTATCGCTTACGACAGGTTGACTTTGATGGCCGAAGTTCTTATTCAGAAGTGGTGGCTGTTCTTGTAAACAATGAGGATCTTGTAACGAGCATATACAATCCTGCCGATCATACCATAAAGATCCATTTCAACAAACCACAGGATCAGGCAAAGATCAAATTGTTTGGCAGTAATGGGCAATTGATCAGGTCGGCTCAATTAGCGAATAATATTAGCCGTTATGATCTTAATTTACCGGTTTTGGCAAGCGGTATTTATATCATACAGATTGTAAGTGAAGATATTCAATATTCAAAAAAATTACTGATCAGTAATGAATAGTGAAAAGGTTGTTTAGGTAAATTGTTGGGAGGAATCAATTTATTAAGCATTGAGCAATGCCATACATTTTTCCAGGCTCTCTTTCCATCCTGGAATGCTGATACCGAAGATCTCCCTGAATTTTGTAGTGTCTAAAACAGAATAATGTGGACGTTTGGCTGGCGTTGGATAAGCAGCCGTTTCAATAGGATTAACAGTACAATTACTTTTGCTGATTTCTTTAA
Source organism: Bacteroidota bacterium (assembly GCA_029560415.1). Classification (GTDB taxonomy): domain Bacteria; phylum Bacteroidota; class Bacteroidia; order Chitinophagales; family Chitinophagaceae; genus Ferruginibacter. The sequence goes on from JAKQKY010000501.1 coordinate 1,298, forward strand.
TTGCCCGGGCAAAATCGAACCAACTGATGAGGCCCTGGTTTGAATAATGATAAATACCAGGAAAAGGCTTCTCGAACCGGGTAATCATCTCAAGGATGGCTTCAGCCAGGTCGGCGGCATAGGTAGGCGCTCCGAACTGGTCGCTGACCACACCGATTGATTCTTTCTCCGCCATCAGACGTATCATGGTCTTTACAAAATTCTTTCCATAACGGCTATAGACCCACGAAGTTCGGATGATGATCGTTTCTTCACAATATTCCCTGGCGAGTGCCTCTCCTTTTAACTTCGAGGAACCATACACACTAACAGGAGATGTAGGATCTGATTCGGTATAAGGAACAACCCCTTCCCCATTAAAAACATAATCGGTAGATATATGGATGAATACAGCCCTGTGTGACTGGCAGGCTTTTGCCAGCTTTCCTACTGCTTCGGCATTGATTGAAAACGCTTCTTCAGTTTCTGTTTCTGCTTTGTCTACCGCAGTATAGGCAGCACAGTTGATGCAATGGGTAATTTCATTCTTGTCAAAAAAAGCATTGATCGCATTTACATCATTCACAGGCAGATCTTCCCGCGAGGTGAACAGGAAACGATACTCTGGATAGCGCTTTTCCAACGCCCGGAATTCCATGCCCAATTGGCCATTGGCGCCCGTAACAAGGATATGCTTTTGTGTGCTCAAAAATGACCTGTTAATTTTTAAAAATAAAGTTCCCTTTATGGTTGTTGAAATCGGGATATAAAAGGTCTTTGTCGGAAATGATCTGATCATGCGATGGAATTCTCCAATCTATTCCCAGGCTTGCATCATGAAGGGAAATACCCCCTTCAGATGCCTTATTATAAAATGCATCACATTTATAAAACACTTCAGCTGTTTCGCTCAAAACAGAATAGCCATGTGCGAAACCCTGCGGGATGAGTAATTGGCGTTTGTTCTCTGCCGATAGTTCGATGCTCAAATGCTTTCCGTAAGTTGGTGATCCTTTCCTGATATCTACTACCACATCAAGAATACTTCCCTGCAATGCACGGATAAATTTGGTTTGTGCATGTGGATCCTGTTGAAAATGCAGGCCACGAATAACCCCGTACACTGATCTTGCCTGGTTATCCTGCACGAAATTAATGTTGATACCTTCTGCCTGGCATATCTTTTCACTATAACTTTCAAAAAAGTATCCCCTGCTGTCATTGTGAACAACAGGTTCAAAAATAAAAAGACCTGGAAATTCTGTTTTAATAAATGGCATGGTACGATTCTGTTAAAAACTTCAATGATTCGGATTTTGCTATGATCAGCTATATTTCTTTCTGAAAAATTCGATTGTTTCGGTTAGCCCGTCTTCAAAGCGTTTACCTGGCTGATAACCCAACATTTCTTTTGACAGTGAAATATCTGCGAGTGAATTCCGGATATCTCCCGCCCTTGGTTCCCGGTAAGTGGCTTCCCATTCGCTACCCAGCTGGCTTCCACATGCATCGTATAAATAGTTTACCGAAAAATATTCACCAACAGCTACATTGTATACTTTATTGAATGCAAAAGTATTCTCGCACAGCATGCCTTTAATATTGATCTGCACAGCGTTTTCTACAAATGTAAAATCGCGGGTCTGTTCTCCATCACCATTGATGTAAACAGGTTGCTTGTTGATAATACCTTTTACAAACAAGGGAATCACTGCAGCATAGGGACCATCAGGATCCTGGCGTGGACCAAAAATATTGAAATACCTGAAGCCCATTAGTTTGATACCATATACATCGGCAAAAACCTGCGCATATAATTCATTCGTTTTTTTTGTTGCGGCATAAGGCGATAAACAATTGCCTACCCTGTCTTCTACTTTTGGCAGCGTAGGCTCATCACCATATACAGAAGAAGAAGATGCATACACAAAAGCTTTCACTTTATTATCAACAGCCGCTTTCAGCATATTTACAAAACCGCTAACATTTACATCATTAAAATATACGGGCTCTTTGATCGAACGGGGCACGGAACCCAATGCCGCCTGGTGACTCACATACTGTATGCCTGCACAAGCCAGTTGACAGGTTTCAGCATTTCGAATATCGCCTTCCATGAATTCGAATGCAGGGAAAGCACGAAGGATTGAAAGGTTTGATTCGAACCCATTTACGAGGTTATCGAGTACCCGAACCTTTTTGGCGCCATTCTTCAATAAATATTCAGCTATGTGACTTCCGATGAATCCTGCACCACCTGTTACCAGGAATGAATCGTTTGAAATATCTTTAGTATGAAAGGTCATATTTTTTATTCAATGCTTGGTTATTCTTTCTAAGGTTAGCTTCGATGAAACAGGGTAAAGTTTCCTGGTTTATAAACTCCAGTAACTCCTGCTCTTTATTTTTCCACGGTATGACCCTTTCAGATCAGCAATGAGGGCTCCATCTTTTGTAATAGAAGCAAAATAAGCATCATCAAGTATCTTGTATTCGTTATGCGGTACCGTTACGATAACCGCATCATAATCTGATTGAATAGAAGGCGTTAACGTAAACCCGTATTCATGCTTCAGTTCATCACTATCGGCATAAGGATCTGTAACATCTACATTGAGTGAATATGATTTTAATCCTTTCACCACATCAGCCACTTTGCTATTGCGGATATCACTCACATTTTCCTTAAAAGTTGCACCCATTACCAACACTTTCGCATCTTTTACATTTCCATTGTGTTGAATAATATATTGCAGTACTTTTTTTGCAACATACTCAGCCATGCCGTCATTGATGACCCTTCCGGCCAATATCACCTGGCTATCGTAACCCAGTTCTTTTGATTTGTATGTAAGATAATAGGGATCTACGCCAATGCAATGCCCACCTACCAACCCCGGTTGAAAGCGAAGGAAGTTCCATTTGGTACCAGCAGCTTCCAATACTTCAAATGTATTGATGTTCATTTTATCAAAAATGATAGACAGTTCATTCATCAATGCTATGTTGAGATCGCGTTGTGTGTTTTCTATGATCTTGGCTGCTTCCGCTACTTTAATAGATGAAGCCCTGTGTACACCAGCTTTCACCACCAGTTCATATACTTTCGCAATCACTTCAAGGCTCTCATCGCAGCAACCACTCACGACCTTTACAATGGTGCTGATGGTATGTTCTTTATCTCCCGGGTTTATTCTTTCAGGTGAATAACCGATCTTATAATCATCAACCATTTTGAGGCCCGATAATTTTTCAATGATCGGCACACAATCTTCTTCAGTACAACCTGGATATACGGTACTTTCAAATACCACATAATCTCCTTTCTTGATCACCTTACCAATGGTTTCACTGGCCCTTTGAACAGGTACCAGGTCGGGCACATTGTGTTCATCTACCGGTGTAGGTACAGCCACAATGAAAAAATTAGCTTTGCGCAGTTCATCCAGTTGATTGGTGAATGTGATATCACAATTTTCAAAAGCTTCCTTTTCCAGTTCCTGGCTGGGGTCGATGCCGTTACGCATCATTTCAACTCTTTCTGCATTGATATCAAAACCAATTACTTTGATCTTCTTTGCAAACTCAAGTGCAATGGGCAATCCTACATAACCCAAACCAATAACCGCTAATGATTTTTTCTTATCCAATAGATCCTGGTACATCATTGTATTCATATTATTATTTTATGCTTTCGAATTCCTTAGGTAATTTATAGAGTTCTTCATTTGACAGCGATTTAAAATAATCATAGGTTTTTTTCAAACCTTCCGACCTGCTGATGGTAGGCTGCCAGTTTAAAATTTCCTTTGCCCTGCTGATATCGGGCTGCCGTTGTTTGGGATCATCTACCGGCAATGGCTTGTACACGATTTTTTGTTTGGTACCAGTAAGCTGAATGATCTCTTCTGCAAAATCTTTCAAAGAAATTTCATCCGGGTTGCCAATATTTACCGGCATCGCATAATCGCTGAGCAGTAACCTGTAAATGCCATCCACGAGATCATCTACATAACAGAAACTTCTTGTTTGGCTTCCATCTCCAAATACAGTAAGATCTTCTCCACGCAATGCCTGGCCAATGAACGCAGGCAATGCTCTTCCATCGTTTAACCGCATCCGTGGACCATAGGTATTGAAAATTCTTACTATTCGGGTTTCCACCTGGTGAAAGGTATGATAGGCCATGGTAATGGCTTCCTGGAATCGTTTGGCTTCGTCATAAACTCCTCGCGGACCCACAGGATTCACATTACCCCAGTACTCTTCATTCTGCGGATGCACCAGCGGATCGCCATACACTTCACTGGTACTGGCTACGAGGATGCGGGCATTCTTAGCCAATGCAAGTCCGAGACAATTATGTGTTCCCAATGATCCCACTTTTAAAGTTTGAATCGGGATCTTTAAATAATCGATCGGGCTTGCGGGGGAAGCAAAATGTAATATATAATCGAGCTTACCGGTTACATGGATGAATTTGGACACATCATGGTGATAAAACTCGAATTGTTTTAAATGAAACAGATGTTCTATATTTTTCAGATCGCCGGTGATCAGGTTATCCATGCCAATTACCTGGTATCCTTCCCGGATAAACCGATCGCAAAGATGCGACCCGAGAAAGCCTGCAGCGCCTGTGATTAAAACTCTTTTTTCTGACACAAATTTTTATTTAGTTGTTTAGCCTATGCAGGTATCCTTACCACTTTACGTCCTACACTTTCATAATGAAATCCAAGTTGTTCCATTTGTTCAAGATCAAACAGGTTTCTTCCATCGAAAATGTATTTGTTTTTCATCATGCCCGCCATTTTTTCAAAATCAGGCGTACGAAATTCATTCCATTCCGTTGCAATGATCAGGGCATCGGCACCCTCGGTAGCATCGTATTGGTTTTCTACGAACTTAACGCGATCGCCGAGCATTTTCTTTGCATTTGGCATGGCTTCAGGATCAAAGGCGCTGATCTTTGCACCCTTGGCCAACAGGGCCTCGATCATGTACAACGCCGGGGCTTCCCGCATATCATCGGTATTGGGTTTAAACGACAATCCCCATAAAGCAAAATGCTTCCCGGCAACATCGCCGTTGAATAAACTTTCTATTTTAGGAACCAGGTGTAATTTCTGGATCTTATTTACATCCATAACGGCTTCCAATATGCGAAAATGATAGTTGATGTCGGATGATGACTTTGCCAGTGCCTGTACGTCCTTCGGAAAGCAACTGCCACCGTACCCGATACCTGGAAACAGGAAACGTTTGCCTATCCGGTCATCACTACCGATACCACGACGCACCATATCTACATCTGCGCCAAGTTTTTCACAAAGCTGTGCAATTTCATTCATGAAACTGATCTTAACGGCGAGGAATGAATTGGCTGCATATTTAGTCAGCTCGGCCGAATTCTCATCCATAAAAATGATCGGGTTTCCCTGGCGTACAAACGGAATGTACAGATCATTCATGATCTTAACTGCCCTTTCGGAGCTGGTACCGATCACTACCCTGTCGGGTTTCATAAAATCATCTACGGCTACGCCTTCCCGTAAGAATTCGGGATTGCTCACCACATCAAATTCTACCATTGCATGTTTGGCAATGGCTTCCTTAACTTTTAAAGCGGTTCCAACCGGTACCGTACTTTTATCTACAATAACTTTATAATCTTTGATGATCTTACCCAGTTCAAGCGCTACGCCCAAAATGTATTTGAGATCAGCACTGCCATCTTCCCCGGGTGGCGTGGGCAATGCAAGGATGATAACCTGTGCTTTTTCTACTGCAGCTTCTAGAGACGTAGTAAAGAAGAGCCTTCCTTCTTTCTGGTTGCGTAAAAATAATTTTTCCAGTCCTGGTTCATAGATCGTAACCACGCCGGCATTTAATTTATCTACTTTGGCTTTATCAATATCCACACAAGTTACCGTGTTGCCCGTTTCAGCAAAACATGTACCACTCACCAGGCCAACATACCCTGTTCCTATAACTGCAATTTTCATATTGTTGTTCTTGAAATTTTAAAGTTGAAATTAAAGATTAATAAATTCTAATACGGCAGAAGCAATGAACTGCTGTTGCTCTTCATCAAGTTCTGTATGAATGGGTAAAGAGATCACTCTTTCAGTTAACCAATCGGTAACGGGTAGGTGATAACTACTACCTCCAAACGCATCAAACATTTTTTGACGGTGCGCAGGTACCGGGTAATAGATCATGGAAGGAATGCCCTTATCGGCAAGGAATTTATGCAATCCATCCCTGTCAGCATCATGCAACAAAAGAGTATACTGATGAAATACATGGTTGTTGTTTAGATCGCGGTAAGGCGTTTCGATCTTTGATTGGCCGGCAAATGCACGGTCATAAAAATCAGCTGCTTTTTGCCTGGCGGCAATGTACTCATCCAGGTGACGGAGTTTAATATCGAGGATCGCTGCCTGCATGGCATCGAGCCTGGAATTACAACCTACCACATCGTGATAATATCTTTTGCTTTGTCCGTGCGAAGCGATCATGCGTAACTGTTGGGCAAGGTCATCATTGTCGGTAAAAATGGCGCCGCCATCCCCGAATGCTCCCAGGTTCTTCGATGGATAAAAGGATGTGCAGCCAATATCGCCAATGGTTCCTGTTTTTTTAACCGTTCCATCGCTGAAACGATAATCATTCCCGATGGCCTGGGCATTGTCTTCTATTACAAATAAGTTATGCTTTTTTGCGATGGCCATAATGGCTTCCATATTGGCTGCATGGCCATACAGGTGTACCGGTACGATGGCCTTTGTTTTGGGGGTTATCGCATTTTCCAACACCTCGGGATCGATGCAGAAGGTTCTTTTATCTACCTCTACAAATATCGGTTTGATGTGTAAAAGGGCGGCTACTTCAACGGTTGCAATGTAAGTGAAGGATGGCGTGATCACCTCATCGCCTGGTTGCAAACCCAGCGCCATCATGGCAATCTGCAATGCATCGGTGCCATTGGCACAAGGAATAACGTGCTTGCTGCCATGGTATTTTCCCAGGTTGGTAGCAAAATCATTTACCACTTTTCCGCCGATGAACTGCGAGCTTTCCATTACGGCCAGCACGGCGGCATCCACCTCATTTTTTATTTTATGATACTGCGTTTTGGTATCCACCATTTGTAAAGGCCTCATATGTCCGTCTTTTAAGCGGCGCAAAGATACAATTTTGGACTTCGAATCCGCATATCCGGGTCATGAATTGATTAAACGATCAATACCTTGTATTTTTGGCCATAAATTATAATGATTGAGCCTCTTATTGTACAATCTTTTTCTATTATTCTATAAGCTTGGGATCCGGTTGGCAGCCAACTGGAATCAAAAGGCAAAAAAATGGGTGAATGGCAGAAAAAATTTCCCCTCCTTTTCTTTTCAGGAAAAAACGATCTGGATGCATTGTTCAAGCCTCGGTGAATTTGAACAAGGCCGCCCGGTATTGGAAGCACTTCGGAAACAATACCCTTCTACCCCGATCATATTGAGTTTTTTTTCTCCCAGCGGGTATGAAATCCGTAAAAATTATGCAGGTGCCGACCAGGTGATCTATCTGCCGATGGACAGTTCACGTCATGCTAAAAAACTGATCACCGCCATCAACCCAGCCCTGGTTATCTGGGTAAAATATGAATACTGGTATTATTATCTCACCGAATTGAAGAAAAGAGAGATCCCGGTATTGCTGGTTTCCGGCATATTCAGGCCTTCACAGCCATTTTTCAAGTGGTATGGAGCCATCTGGGTGTATATGCTCGAATCGTTCCGGCATATTTTTGTACAGAATGAATATTCTAAAAAAATGGTGGGCCAGGTTGGCATTCAAAATAATGTAAGTGTTTCAGGTGATACGAGGTTTGACCGGGTGATCGATATTGCTCAAAAAGGAGAAGCTGTGCCATTTATCCGGGAGTTCATAGGGCAACAACCTACGCTGGTAGCAGGAAGTACATGGGAAGATGATGAAGTGGAACTGATCCATTATGTTCGTTTGCATCCCGAGACAAAATTCATCATTGCACCCCATGAAATAGATGCACAGAACCTGGCGGATGTAAAGAAAGAATTCAGCAACGCTGTTTTTTATTCAGAGTTATCTAACCGACAGGATATCCCGGCCCAGGCGAATGTACTCATCATTGATAATATTGGAATGTTATCACGGTTGTACCAATATGCAGATATAACCTATGTTGGTGGCGGATTTGGCAGTGATGGCATTCACAATGTACTGGAAGCAGCGGTGTATGGCAAACCGGTAATATTCGGACCTGTGTATGAAAAATTTGCAGAAGCCAGGGAGTTGGTTGAAACAGGCGGCGCTTTTAGCATTAACAATGCGCTGGAACTTGAAAAGAAACTGGATGAACTTTTTGGCGAGAAGGATAAATTGATTGCGGCAGGAAAAGCAGCAGGGGAATATGTACAAAATAAACGCGGCGCAACCCGCCAGATCATGGATTATGTAACCGAAAACCGCCTTCTTACCAACTGATCAAATTGTTGAACGATCGGTGCACGATCATCCCAGCCCAACTTAAGTTTAAGTTCTCTTTTGATCCAGTATTCCGCTTCGGGATAAATAGAAAACCCATTGATCGTTTTGATGCTTCGTTCATACATCACTTCATCGCCACGGAATAATTCATTAATATATAAAAAGCGGTCATTGATGCCGATAGCCTTTTTAAGGTCTTTCACAGGCAACTCCTGCAGGGCATCACTCAATTCTGTTTTCGTTTGTTTGAGTTTATCATTCAGTGATCCTCCATCATCCGAAGCAATAGATTCGTGCACTTCCTTTTGCGGTTTGATGCTTGCCGGCTGCTGGTGAATGAGTGT
>JAKQKY010000508.1 GCA_029560415.1 Bacteroidota bacterium
GAAATCGTACGACTACCTGCAAAGCACCATCAAGGACAATGCCTACCTGCAGCAATTCAACAAAAACATCAAGGAAGTATTTGACTTTTTTGAAACGAAGAAACAATTGCCCGTGATCATGGTGAATAGGAAAGGGGAATATGTTTTTAATTAAGAAAGATATTTTTATTTTCTTCAACTTCCTTGCCTATAATTCGAAATTTTTTAACCAGAAGGGGGAGAAATGTAGAATTCAAAATGTAAAATACTAAATGTAAAAGGTGGAGGCTCAGTTCCTTGTTATTGATTCCTTTATCACAAAGGACACAAAGTCTCTAACAAAGTACACGAAGATTAACCACAGAGTTGTAGGAGGTAGTCACAGAGTTAATGGAGTTGAATATTGACTATTGAATATTGAGTATTTTCTTCAACTTCCTTGTTTATAATTCCTTGTTTATCATTCGAAATTCTTTATCGCATCAGCATCTGCACCGTTTGCGGTGTTTTTTGTTCCAACACAATTTGTTTTTTATTGGTAAGTTCAGTGATGATTTCCTGGTTATAATGCCGGATGGTGAGTAAGGTTAGATTTTTTTCCAGTTCCACGTCAAAGATCAAAGAGGCTTCTGCTGCAAGCTGGTCGATCTTCTCCGCATGATCATCAAAACAACAGAGTAAAGAAATGGCCGTGTTCTGCGACAGGTTGGGTTTGATCTTCACCTGGTTGAATAATTCGTGCAGCTGCTCAACCGGCTTGTCTTCTACAAAAGAAAAATCCTTCGACTTAAACTGTATCAGCACCTGGTTTTGTTTGTGAACGATGATGGGCGGAAGATTCTTAGGCAGATCTTTGCTGATAACCGTTCCCGGTAGTGATGGATCCAGGAAGCTTTTTACATACAATGGAATGTTCTTATTCTGCAATGGCTTGATGGTTTTCGGGTGAATCACCTGTGCACCATAGTATGCCATTTCAATCACTTCTGTGAAACTGAGGGCGGAAATGATCGTTGCCTGTGGGTATTGTTTTGGATCAGCGCTCATCACCGCATCCACATCCTTCCAGATGGTGACAGATTTGGCTGGCAGGAGATTCGCAAAGATAGCGGCCGTATAATCGCTTCCTTCGCGGCCCAGGGTGGTACTTTCGTTTTCATCTGTTGAGCCGATAAAACCCTGCGTGATCACTACATCATATTCATCGAACAGGGGCCTGACGGTTTCCTGTATCTTTTTTTCTGTAAAAGCCCAGTCGATGGCGGCATCGCGGAAATTATCATCGGTTCGTAGGATGTCCCGAACATCGATCCATTTATTTGGGATACCCGATTCGGCGAGATAATGGCTCATCATGGCCGTGCTTAGTAATTCGCCGCAGCATACCACCTGGTCGTAATAATAATCATAGGATCTAACCGGTTTATCGTGCAGCAACCATTCCACTTCGGTAAAGAAATCCTTGAGTTGATTTTCGGCAGCCTGCCAGTTTACTACGGTAAGATATTTCAGGGTATTAAGGTGATTATCTTTTACCTGTTCAAATAGTTTGATGGCGTCGTCTTTCCTGCCATCAAAAAACGCTGTGATCACCGATTCCAGGGCATTGGTTGTTTTGCCCATGGCAGAGATCACGATCAGTCGTTTTTCACCCGCTTCCGAACGGATGATCTGCCCGATGTTTTTGATCCTGTCGATACTATTGATGCTGGCGCCGCCGAATTTGTATACCTTCATTTGCTGCTTGAATTGAGGTTGAAATGTTTACTTGATTGATGAATGTGCTCTATAATTCCACTAAGGGCAATCATCATTCAAAATAATATAAGTCTTACATTTGAGTCGCAAATCTAACTTCGTAAACTGTAAACCCGAAATTGTTTTATGGCCATTAATAGAAAAATTCAGACACTCGATGAATTTACGATACAGCAAATGAGAAATTTTCCCCAGGCGACGGGTGAATTGTCGGGCCTGTTACGGGATATGGGGCTTGCCGCCAAAAGGGTGCATGTAGAAGTGAACAAGGCCGGATTGGTTGATATCCTGGGTGATGCAGGTACCATGAATGTGCAGGGAGAAGAAGTGAAAAAGCTGGATGTATTTGCCAACAACCAATTCATGGGTGTGTTGCAGCATGGTATTAGCTGCGCAGGCATCGGCAGCGAGGAGCTGGATGATATCGTGGTATTTGATGATGAAGTAAGCAACCAATCAAAATATGTTTGCCTGTTCGATCCGCTGGATGGCAGTAGTAATATAGATGTGAATGTTTCCATCGGCACCATATTCAGTGTGTTTCGCCGGGTAAGTGAATTGGGCAAACCTGCTACCAAAGCTGATTTTTTACAGGCCGGTAATAAGCAGGTAGCCGCAGGTTACGTGATCTACGGATCTTCCACGATGCTGGTATATGCTACCAGGCGGGGTGTGAACGGATTTACACTCGACCAGTCGATAGGCGAATTCACCCTTAGTCATCCCGATATTCAATGTCCGGATACAGGTAAAATTTATTCGGTTAACCATGGTAATTTTTTCCAGTATGAAGAAAAAGTGAAGGAATACATCAATGCCTGCCAACGCAAGAATAAAGATAACGGCGGGCCATACACGCAGCGTTATATCGGTAGCATGGTAGCTGATGTACACCGTAACCTCATCAAGGGTGGCATATTTATGTACCCGGGTACAACTGATAAGCCGAAAGGGAAACTGCGTCTTTTATATGAGTGCAATCCATTTGCTTTCATCGTAGAAAAAGCTGGCGGTAAAGCCACCAATGGTAAACAACGCATCCTGGATATTGAGCCTACAGAAATTCACCAGCGCACTCCCATGTTTATCGGCAGCAAGCTGATGATGGAAGAACTGGAAAGCTTTACACAGCAGGCAACTAAATAAGCAGTTCAAACAAGATGAATGGATAAGAAGACGATCATTTCGGTGAGGAACCTTGTTAAAAACTACAATGGATTCCAGGCTGTAAAAAATATATCTTTTGATGTATATGAGGGGGAGATATTCGGGTTACTGGGGCCTAACGGTGCCGGTAAATCGACAACACTTGAGATCATAGAAACCCTGCGGGATAAAACCAGCGGGGAGGTGATCGTAAACGGGTACGACCTTGATAAGATGCCCGGCGAAATAAAAAAGATAATCGGGGTACAATTGCAAACGTCCGGCTTCTACCCTGGTCTGAACCTGGTTGAACTCATCAGGATGTTCAGTGGTTTGTACAACCGTACCGTAAACCCGATGGAATTGCTCAAAAAGGTTAACCTCGAGGATAAAGCAAAAAGCAAGAGCAAGGAACTTAGCGGCGGGCAACGTCAACGCTTCTCTATTGCTACCACGCTGATCAACAATCCAAAAATCGTTTTCCTTGATGAGCCAACAACTGGTCTCGACCCACAGGCAAGAAGAAATCTTTGGGACCTGATCCGCGAGATCCGCGACAATGGCACAACGGTGATCATCACCACACACTATATGGATGAGGCCGAACAGCTCTGCGACCGCATTGCGATCATGGACGAAGGAAAGATCATTAAACTGGATTCACCCGACCATATGATCGATGAATTGGTAGAAAGCGGCTTTGAAAGACCCAAGCAGGTTAAAGCCGCAAACCTTGAAGATGTTTTTATACATTTAACAGGCAGGGTGATCAGGGAAGCTTAAAAAGTATTTATTTGCAGTTCAATTCAAAACATAAAAAGATATAATGAAGAGATTATTAACCGGCCTATTGATCGCACAGGGCCTAATGTTCCAGGGATTTGCCCAAACGAAAAAGCCAGCTACCAAAACAACCAAGCCGGCCACTACACAAACCATCGTAATGAAAAACCTTCTTGATAGTTTTAGCTATGCTGCAGGTTTGAACATTGCCTCCAATATGAAAGACCAGGGGATCGCCGAAATAAACGAAGCCCTTATGGTGAGAGCCATCAAAGATGCGTTTAGTAATGCACCACTGGCATTAACACAGGAACAAGCCAATAACAAACTACAGGAATACTTACAAATCAATGCAAAGAAGAAAGCCGCTGCAGAAGCCGCTGAAGCCAAGGTTTTCCTGGATGCGAATAAGAAACGCCCGGGCGTAACCGCTTTGCCAAATGGATTGCAGTATGAAGTGATGAAAGCAGGCGCTGCAGGCGGCATGAAGCCAACATCGGTTTCTGATACAGCCGTAGTTCATTATACAGGTACATTGACCAATGGTACCAAGTTCGATAGCTCAGTTGACCGCGGCGAACCAGCCAGTTTTCCATTGAATGGGGTGATCAGGGGCTGGACCGAAATTCTTCAATTAATGACCAAGGGTGATAAGTGGAAAGTAGTGATACCGGGTGATCTCGCTTATGGTTCACACCCGCCTCCAGGATCGCAGATCCCGCCCGGAGCAACATTGATATTTGAAATAGAATTGCTTGATGTAAAACCATCAACCGTAAAATAATGGAAACGCTGCAATATCCAATTGGCAAGTATGAGCCTCAACCATTTTCGGAGAGCCAGTTACGGGAATGGATACACGATATTGAAACTTTGCCACAACGGATAGAAAATGCCATAAACAACCTGGATGCAGCGCAACTGGAAACACCTTATCGCGATGGTGGCTGGACGGTGCAGCAGTTGGTGCATCATGTGGCCGATAGTCACATGAATGCGTATATCCGTTTCAAACTGGGCCTTACAGAAGACAACCCAACCATCAAGCCATACGACCAGGATGCCTGGGTGA
>JAKQKY010000005.1 GCA_029560415.1 Bacteroidota bacterium
CTTCACCGGTGACAGACAATGCAGATAAATCCAAAACCATCAGGTTTACCGCAGGTGATTCTGCGGGCAGGCAACTGGTACACCAATATACGATCAGACCCGATGATTATATGATGGACCTCGATATCAGCCTCCAGGGTACCGACAGGATGTTCACACAAAATACCATCAGTTTTCTATGGCAGGCTGAAGCGCCACAAATTGAAAAGGATCATAAGTATGAACTAACGCAAACGCATATATGCTTTGTTAAAGACCAGGATTTTGATTTTGAATATGTAGGTAGTGGTGATTCAAAAACATTCAGCAAGCCGGTAGACTGGATCAGTATCAAACAACAATTCTTTGCAACAGCGCTGGTGGCTAAAAATAAATTCAACAGTGCCGTTACCACATGGACGGTTCCGGCAGACAGCAATGGCCGTTTTATTACCAGGGCTATTACCAATGCGAAAATCATTTTGCCGGCTGGTAGTTCAGCCAATATTCCATTGCAGTTTTACTATGGCCCCAGTGATTATAATATCCTGAAAAAGTACGATAACCAGATGGAGAACATCGTACCTTATGGCAACGGTATTTTTGCTTTTGTGAAATACATCAACCGCTATTTTCTGCTGCCGGTTTTTGATTTCCTGCAGAAACATATCGCCAGTATGGGTATGGTGATCCTGTTGCTAACGTTATTCATCAGGCTCATTACTTCACCGATCCTGTACAAAAGTTACCTGAGTGGTGCTAAAATGAAAGTACTTAAACCTGAAGTAGATGCACTTAAAGCCAAGTATAAAGATGATCAGCAGGCATTTAGTATGGAACAGATGAAACTCTGGCGTAGTGCGGGGGTGAGTCCATTGGGAGGTTGCCTGCCCGCATTGCTGCAGATACCCATCTTCATGTCGCTATATTATTTCTTCCAGTCTAATATTGACCTCAGGGGAAAGAATTTCCTTTGGGCACATGACCTGGCGGCTTATGATTCCATTGCAAAACTGCCATTTGAAATTCCTTTCTATGGTGATCACGTAAGTTTGTTTACCCTAACGGCAGTGGCTACCAGCTTATTGATCTCAATTTACAGCATGAGCAATATGCAGGATAACAGCAATCCATTAATGAAGTATATGCCTTATATCTTCCCGGTATTGTTGTTAGGCGTTTTCAATAGCCTTCCCGCGGCACTTACCTGGTATTATACTGTATCAAATACCATCACCCTTATTCTCCAGATCATCATTCAGAAGTACATCATTAACCATGAGAAGATCCTTGCACAGATCAGTGAGAACAGGAAGAAGCCAGTGAAAAAATCGAAGATGCAGGAAAGGATAGAAGCGATGCAGGAAAGCCAGAAAAAACTGCAGGCCATGAAAAACAAACCCGGCTCTAAATAATTATTTAGTTAACAATACCTTAAAACCTGCTTCGTTTGAACGCAGGTTTTTTTTGTGCTTTCTAATTCATTCAATTTGGCACGGCTTTATATTATCTTTATACAGTAAAGAAAATAATATGAAAGTACATAGACGTAGTATGCTGTTGTTTTTTATGGGTATCCTTTTTGCAGGCAATATATCGGCACAAAAAGCATTCAAGGAAGCAACCCTGGTTTACCAGATCAATATTGAATCTCAATCGGGAAAACAGGAGATTGCAAAGTCGCTTGACGGGGCAACACTTACCGTTTATCTAAAGGCCGGACAAAGCAGATCTGAAATGCTGAATGCCCTGGGTACCGAAACTACCTTGTATGATGCCAAAGCGGCCAAAGGAGCCATTTTGAAATCATACAGCGGTCAGAAGCTGATGATCACCTTGAATGCCGCAAATTGGGCTCAAAAGAACAAATATTTTCATGACCTGGCATTTAACATTGATAACAATATAGAAACGATCAATGGCTTTAGTTGTAAAAAAGCTACAGCCTTATTGCCGGAAGGTAAATCAGTGATTGTTTATTTTGCTCCCGACCTGTTGCCGGCCAATAATGATTATAATAATGCATTTTCAAAATTACCCGGTTTGCCGGTTCGGTACCAGGTAGAATCTGGTAAATTATTGTTTACCTATAACTTACAAAAGATCGGTTATGAATCCATTCCTGCTTCAACATTTGAACTGCCTAAAACTGGTTATAGAATCATGACATACGAGGAAAATCAACAGTTAAGAAAAGGAGGGAAATAACTGGATAATTTGAATAGAAAAGATATTTACGGCATTAAAAAAACCGCTTTATTCGAGCGGTTTTTTTAATGTTTTTTGATGATGAGTTTCATCCCGGTATAGCCCTGCTTAATTTCCGGTACGATTATTTTCTGTTTAAAGGGAACAACATATACTGTGTTGCCTTTCTGATACGTTATTAAATTAGTTGATATGAGGGTGTTATTTTCTTTTTGACCGTTAACCAACAGGCTTCCCTTATATTTTAAACCGGCTTTCAGGTTAAAAGAAAGTGCGCTTTTAAAAGAATTATTGCTGGCAATGTTCAGGGTGATCTTAGTTTTAGACTTTTTTCCAATTCCCCTGTCGGCAAATGAAATGAGCATATTCCCAGCAAGAATACCAAGTAGCAGTATTGATTTGGTTATTTGACTCATTATTAACTTTTATTAATTGTTACAAATATATTAATATTTTTCCGGCTTTTGTTAACCGTTCATCCACATTTTTGAAAAAGATTTATAATCTGTTAATACACATTGTGAAAAAAAAAGTTCGAATTGTTTAATTTATCCATAAATTACAATAACCTATCCAACATGAGCAAAAACCCTTATCGTCAAGACCGGGAAGAACTGAAGGAATTGCTGCAACAATTTGCCAATCTTAAGGCCGGTAAAACCAACTCATTTATTGAAGAAGACGGCTTTGAACGGATCATCGATTACTTTGATGAGAAAGAACAATTTCCGCAAGCCCTGGAAGCGGTAGAGGCGGGTATTGATCAATATCCTTATTCTGCTGCGCTACTCATCAAAAAAGCAGACTTGCTCATTTCCCTTCGTCGCTACAAAGAATCCCTATACATCCTTGAACAGGCAGAACTGCTTGATAGTACTGATAGTTCCTTATACATTTTAAAAACAGATGCTTACCTGGCCCTGGATATGCAGGAAAAGGCTGCCAGCTTGCTGGAGGCTGCTATAGAAACCTTTGAAGGAGAAGAAAAGATCGACCTGTTGTTTGAGCTTGCAGATGTATATGACGATTATGAAAATTTTGAGAAAGTATTCGATTGTTTAAAAATAATCCTGGAGCAGGATCCTGCCAATGAAGAAGCTTTGTATAAGATATGCTTCTGGACCGATTTTACCGGACGGAATGAAGAAGGCATAAAACTTCACCAGGCCATCATTGAAGAAATTCCATTTAATGAATTGGCATGGTTTAACCTGGGCGCAGCCTACCAGGGACTCAAACTATATGAAAAATCGATTGACGCTTACCAATATGCGGTAGCCATCGATGAAAAATTTGATTATGCATATCGTAATATGGGCGACGCCTATATGAAGCTGCGCAAATACAAGGATGCCATTGAAGTTCTTGAAAAAGTACTGGAACTCACCCGGCCGGAAGCGGTGATCTACGAGGCCATCGGGCATTGCCATGATAAACTTTCCAATTTTGCCCAGGCCCGTTTTCATTATAAAAAAGCCAGTCACCTGAATCCCGAAGATAGCCAGTTGCACTATAAAGTGGCCTGTACTTACATGAACGAAGGTACCTGGAACAATGCCATCAAATCGCTGGAATCGGCACTTAAAACACACCTGATGCAGCCGGAGTATAACCTGGCCCTTGGAAGGTGTTATATGCAGCTTGGCAATATAGACGAAGCCATTACTTACCTGGGAAATGTGGTACGCATAAGGCCTAAAAATGTTACCGGTTGGACGGAGTTATTAAAATGCCTGTACCTGGGTCGTTTATTTGATGAAGGCCTGGAATATGCCCAATTTGCCCTTGAACAAACAGACTCGAAGCCCATTTTCATTTATTTTAAAAGCATGTTCCTTTTTGCTGCAGGCAAATCAAAAGAAGCACTGATCTGTCTCGAAAACGGCATGGCCATCAATCCAAAACTCATCAAGCAATTCATCGAAATAAATCCTGCCATTCTGCAACAGCAACAGGTGGTGGAATTGATCGCCCGCTATAAAAAGAAGAAATCACGCTGATGGAGATCATATATCCCGACTGATTTTTCCATTCATCAATTCATCTGCTTTAAATATCTTTGCCGGCAACTAAATAAAAGCCAGTCAATGAATTTTAATCTAACGCAGATTCCCGAAAGAACATCGAAGCCCCGCCAAAATGGGATAACCATGGTGATGGATAAAGGCCTCAGCATTGAAGAGGCAAAGAACTTCATGAGCGTGGCACATCCGCATGTTGATGTGGTTAAACTTGGATTCGGAACTTCGTATGTTACCCCTAACCTGAAAGAAAAGCTGGAAGTGTATCGTTCTTATGACATGCCGGTATATTTTGGCGGTACGTTATTTGAAGCGTTTCTTATCCGCAATCAATTTGAAGATTATATCAATGTATGTAAGGAATTTGGCGTGAGTTATATGGAAGTGAGTGACGGCTCCATCACCATCCCCCACGCTGAAAAATGCGGTTATATAGAAAAACTCACCAAACACGGTGTTGTGTTGAGTGAAGTAGGTAGTAAGGATGCTGCTCATATCATTCCTCCATATAAATGGATCGAACTCATGCGTGCAGAATTAAATGCAGGATCAACCTATGTGATTGCAGAAGCCAGGGAAGCTGGTAATGTGGGTATTTATCGTGGAACCGGTGAGGTAAGGGAAGGGCTGGTACAGGAAATTTTAACACAGATCCCGGAAGAAAAGATCTTATGGGAAGCACCACAGAAAGCGCAACAACTTTATTTCCTTGAATTGATAGGCTGCAATGTAAACCTCGGCAATATAGCCCCTACAGAAGTACTTCCCCTGGAAGCGATGCGAATCGGGTTACGTGGCGATACGTTTGAATTATACCTGAATAAAGAATCCATTTAATGAGAACGTTTGGATTGATCGGTTACCCGCTTGGGCATTCATTTTCAAAGAAATATTTCACAGAGAAATTTGAACAGGAAGGATTGGCAGATTGCCGGTTCGAATTGTTTCCATTGCAGCATATCGATCAGTACCCTGCTTTATTGCAACGTGAACCATCTTTGAAAGGATTGGCTGTAACCATTCCCCATAAACAATCGGTGATGCCATACCTGGCCAGCATTGATGAGGCGGCAAGGAAGATCGGTGCGGTGAATTGTATCAAAATAAATAATGGAACCTGCATTGGTTATAATACTGATGTGATCGGTTTTGAAAGATCCTTTTCCCCATTATTGGAATACAATCATACCAAGGCATTGGTATTGGGTACCGGCGGTGCTTCCAAAGCAGTTCAATTCGTTTTAAATAAAATGGGCATGTCTTTCCTGTTGGTGAGCAGGAATCCTGGTGAGGGCAATGGGTATATTGGATATAAGGATATTACCAAGGACACACTGGATGAATATACGGTCATCATTAACTGCAGTCCCGCAGGAATGATTCCTCATGAAGATACAGAGCCGGATCTGCCATATTTTTTCATCAGCAAAAAACACCTTTTATACGATCTTGTTTATAAACCTGCAAAAACAAGATTCCTGGAACATGGTTTCAGGCAAGGCGCTATTATTAAGAATGGATATGAAATGCTGATCATCCAGGCAGAAGAAAACTGGACCATCTGGAATAGCTGATGCAAATATTTCGTTTATTCGTTGCTGTTATGTTCAAGCGCTTTCACCAGGTTAAGCGGAACAGGTGCAATTCTTTTCATCCCATAATCGTAACATACCATGCCTGTTTTGGCTTTGGCAATGGTGATGGTATTTCCCTGGCGGCTTGTTTCCAGTAAATAATATAATTCAAAACTCACCTTTGTAATGCCTGCGGCAGAAATGCTTACCTGCAATACATCTCCATAAAATGATTCGCTCACATATTCTACGGCCAGGTCGCCCATGATGAGTCCGGTTCCTTCAATATCCAGTTCAGTATAACCATTCAGCTTTAACCATTGTACCCTGGCTTCATGCAGGATGCTTACCAGGGAATCGTTTCCGAGGTGATTGCCATAATTGAGGTCGGTGATCCTAACGGGAATGGATAGGGTTGTAATGAAACCGGGCGGTATGTCAATTTTTATCCTGGCCATAACGTTCGTTTAGAAAAGCAACCAGCAGGGCAGTGGCTTTTTTACGGTGACTGAATGAATTCTTTTCTTCCATGCTCATTTCAGCAAAGGTTTTATTACTTCCATCGGGTATAAATACCGGGTCGTATCCAAAACCACCGATGCCTGATGTGGTTTCTGTGATCGTACCATTGCAGATGCCTTCAAACAAAAATTCTTTTCCATTCAATATCAACGAAATCACCGTGCGGAACCTGGCCTTCCTGTTTGGATTGGGCCCAAGTTCATGCAATAACTTGTTGATGTTATTGGTAAAATTCCCATCTTCACCAGCATAGCGGGCACTCTTTACACCAGGTTCTCCATTCAAAGCTTCCACTTCAAGCCCGGTATCTTCACTAAAACAATCTTTGCCAGTGAGGCGAAAGATCGTGGATGATTTTTCAGTTGCATTTTCATGCAGGGTATTGTGAGGTTCCGGAATATCGATGTGGATGCCGGCGTCTTTCAATGAAATAATATCAAAACGATTCTCGAGGATCGATCTGATCTCGGCAACTTTGTGCTGGTTATTGGTGGCGAAAATGAACGAATGCATGAAACAAGTCGTGATTAAATGGAAAATAATTTTTTCAGGCAGTTCCATAACTGCATTTTTTCGTTTTTGTCGGAAGACAATTTGGCCAGGGTAGGCGCAGCCAGGTAAGACTGGTTATTGCATTGCTGTAATTGATATTCGGGGAACATTAAAGGAAAATCCAGCCTGGCCAGGTTGATGCCAAAACATAAAATAGAACCCGGGCGAAATTGTTGGAGGAGTTGTTGATAGCCGGCATTTTTTAAAGTAGCCACATTCACGATAGCGACATCGCTAAGGGTTAATTTACAAGCAGTTAACACGCCGGTTAAAAAGGCCAGGTCTTCATCCCGGAGATAAATAACATCTTTTTCATCCACCAACACCAGGATATTCCTTTCGTTCTTTCCGAGGAATGGAATATTAACAGGTTTCAATGAATCTGTTTTTATTTGGTTACTGTCTAAATCTACCAGCGAATCTTTGTATAATTCCTGTACCAAAAATGGAGGCAGTTGAAAATTGTCTAAACTCATAAATCCTTGATTTGAGCGCTTTATTTTTCGTTTCTTTGCAGTAAAATTAACGATTATGATTGCAGCTGCCGATTTTAATATTACCCGTACAACCCATAGCAAATTAAACGATATCAATCTCGAAAATATACCTTTTGGCAAATATTTTACCGATCATATGCTGGAAGTGGATTACGAGGATGGTGAATGGAAGACCGTAGAAATTAAGCCATACCAGCCTTTGCTGATGGCCCCGTCTACAGCGGCTTTGCATTATGGACAGGCCATTTTCGAAGGTATCAAAGCTTATAAAAATGATAAAGGAGAAGCTTATGCTTTCAGGCCCCATGATAATTTCAAGCGTTTCAATATTTCGGCTGAAAGGATGCAGATGCCGCAGGTTCCGGAAGAGATCTTCATGGAAGGTATGCGCACCCTGATCGACCTGGATAAGAACTGGATCCCAGGCAAAGAAGACCATTCTTTGTATATCAGGCCCTTCATGTTCAGCAGCGACGAGCTGATTGGTGTGAGGCCCAGTGAGAAGTATAAATTCATGATCATATTAAGTCCTACAGGTCCATATTACAATACCCCCATGCGCATTTATGTAGAAGAAACCTATGTAAGGGCAGTGCCGGGAGGCGTTGGGTATGCCAAGGCTGCCGGTAACTATGGAGCTGCCATGTATGCCACGGCAGAAGCCAAGAAAAAAGGATACGACCAGGTATTGTGGACAGATGCATACGAGCATAAATATGTACAGGAGTGTGGTACGATGAATGTATTCTTCATCATTGGCAATACGGCCATTACGCCCGACCTGGAAGCCGGAACCATCCTGGCTGGTGTTACCCGGGACAGTACCATTACCATGCTGAAAGAATTAGGATTTAATGTAGAGGAAAGACAACTCAGTATTGATGATGTGATCGATGCCCATAAAGCAGGTATTTTATACGAAGTATTCGGAACCGGCACGGCTGCTACGATTTCTTACATTAAAGAATTGAGGTACAAGGATTATGTAATGCAATTTGATGTAGAACGCTGGAAGACCGCTCCCGAAATTAAAAACAGGCTGAATGATATCCGTTATGGCAAAGCCCCGGATAATTATGGCTGGATGTATAAAATCTAACCCTTTTACAGGCTAAAAAATTTGCTAAAACCGCCATCCATGGCGGTTTTGCATTAAATGAATAAAAAAAAGAATTTTTTTCTAAATAATTTTCCATTTTTAAATCGGAATGGCTACCTTTGCCGTCCGAAAAATAAACGGTTTATAAATGCCCACGATACAACAATTAGTAAGAAAAGGTAGAGAAATCATTAAGGCAAAAAGTAAATCCAGGGCCCTGGACAGTTGTCCACAGCGCCGTGGGGTATGTACCAGGGTATATACCACTACGCCTAAGAAACCAAACTCAGCTTTGCGTAAAGTTGCCAAAGTGCGTTTGACAAACAAAATTGAAGTGATTGCTTACATCCCGGGTGAAGGTCATAACCTCCAGGAGCACTCGATTGTTTTGATTCGTGGCGGAAGGGTAAAAGATCTGCCAGGTGTTCGTTATCATATCGTACGTGGCAGCCTTGATACTGCGGGTGTAAAAGACCGTAAGCAGAGCCGTAGTAAATATGGTACCAAAAAAGAAAAAGCTAAGAAATAATTCATAAAATGAAACGCCGGCTTTAGGGCCCGGTGAAAAATAAATACCAATGCGTAAGACACAACCGAAAAAGATTCCGCTGGCGCCAGATCCAAAGTTTAATGACAAACTGGTTACCCGTTTTGTAAATAACCTGATGTGGCAAGGCAAAAAAAGCGGTGCATTCAATATTTTTTATGATGCACTGGATAAAGTAGCCAAGCAAACCGGCGAAGATGGATATGAAGTTTGGAAAAAAGCATTGGGCAATATCACTCCAGGTGTGGAAGTTCGTAGCCGTCGTATCGGTGGTGCTACTTTCCAGATCCCTGCTGAGGTTCGTGCCGACAGGAAGATTTCTCTAAGCATCAAATGGATGGTAAAATACAGCCGCGAAAGAAATGGTCGCAGCATGGCCGATAAACTGGCGAATGAGATCGTAGCAGCCAGCAAAGGTGAAGGCGCTTCTTTTAAAAAGAAAGAAGATACCCACAGGATGGCTGAAGCCAACAAGGCTTTCGCTCACTTCAGGGTTTAATCGTTACATAAATGAATTAACATACAACCGTTCTTTTGAACGGTTTTTTTGTGCCCTGAATGTTCGTTGAAGTAAAATGAAAAATAGAACTATGCCTGCTGTTTTTTAAATGGGCTTTTGAGCAATTCGGTAAAATCTTCATCTTTTTCGTTGGGGTAATACCGGTCAAGTCCATACCTGATCTGGCTGGGATCGAGTTTTTTAAATGTGCCCAGCATCCGGTCCCAGATAGAAAGGATCGCTCCATAATTGCTATCGGTGAATGGCTGCTTCCAGTGATGATGTACTTTGTGCATATTGGGTGAAATGAGCACATAACCCAATGAGGTATCGAGCCATTTAGGAAGCCTGATATTGGCATGGGTAAACGCAGTAGAAAGTACCAATATGGTTTGAAAGATCATCACTGCATACATTGGTGCACCCGAGAGCAGGATGCCCATAAAAAAGAACAATCCTCTTAATACGCTTTCAACCGGGTGATGACGCAAGCCGGTGGTAACATCTACGTTATTATCGGCATGGTGAATGACATGAAATCGCCATAATACGGGAACTTTATGTTCAGTGATATGCACCAGCCATCCACCAAAAAAATCGAGTGTGAGAAAGGATACCAGGATGGTCATGCCAATGCCTGCATGAAACCAATACACCAGGCCAAACTGTTGAGCCAGGCAATAATCACTGAGCTTTACGATGAGAATGGCCAAAAAAGTATGAATGGCCAGGTGTATGACCGTGAAGCTGAAATTGACGGCTGCATGCCGGAGTTTGTTCTTTTTGTACGATAAACTGAGTAATGGAATGGAGCCTTCCAATACCCAGAAAAACAACAGTCCACCCACCAGGAACGCCATTCGCTGCAACGGGTGCTGCTCGAGCGTTTGAAAGTATTGGAGGATGTTTTGAAGCATGATTGCTTATTTAGATTTTAGTGT
>JAKQKY010000006.1 GCA_029560415.1 Bacteroidota bacterium
GATGAATGGGGGGAACCAGCGATCGTTTCACCTGCTACACCAGATCGCTACTTATTTTGAGGTTACGGTGATCGTTCACCAGGAACGGGAAGCTTTTTTAAGATCGATCGGGGAATTTCCGGCATTAGCACATGTTAAAGTGTATAGTACAAAGGATTTTCCGGCACAAAAAGATATCTTTTCATTGTTGCCCGCAAGAATCCAAACGGCTATTCGTTACCGTTGGATACAACAATCCTGGGCAGGCACAGCAGATGGTAATTTTTTAACCTATTACCCTGTATTAAAGAAGCTTCTGAAAGAAGAAAAATTTGATGTGGTTGTATTGGAAACCATGGTATCTATTAATGCAGCCAGGCTTGTTCGCAGGCTGCAGAAAAATGCATTCATCATTTTCGATACACACAACGTTGACAGCAGCCTCGCCAGGGAGGAGTTTAATAAAGGACTCATCCGTAAAGAGAATTTTGAATCTATTCTCGATATTGAATCTAATTTGTATAGAAAGGTTGATGCGGTTTTTGCCTGCAGCGAAGTGGATAAGAAGGGATTTGAAAGCATCAATAAAGGGCCGTTACCCGTTGCCGTTATACCCAATGGGGTGAAACTCAATGATGTGCTGATGGATGCGGGTGTAAAAATGCCTGCGCCCGATTACATTATCTTTTGTGGATCATTGGGGTATAATCCCAATATTGAAGGATTGTTGTGGTTCTATCGGTCGATCTGGCCCATCATCAAACAATCATTGCCAGCATTGAAGCTGATTGTATTAGGAAGTGGAAAGCCAACCGCAGAAATAGAAGCGTTGCAAAAAGATACAGACCTATGGTTTACCGGGCGGGTGCCCGATGTTAAAGAATATTATGAAAAGGCAGCATTGTCTGTTGTGCCGTTGAAAAGCGGTAGCGGAACCAGGTTGAAAATACTGGAAGCCCTGAACCTCGGAGTCCCGGTGATCTCCACTACCAAAGGTGCTGAAGGAATTGATTACACAGCAGCTGAAGACCTTGTTATTGCCGATACAGAAACGGCCTTTGCACAGGAAGTGATACAGGTGATTAAAAGTATGGAGAAGAGATTGAGCCTTCAAAAAAAGGGAAGGTTGCTGATTGAGAAAAAATATGACTGGGATATGATCGGCAAAAAAATACAATCATTTATCGGTGACATACCAGTTAAAGCATAAATTTTATCATCACTGATGAATGATACCCCACTTGTAAGTATTTTAATGACCTCTTATAACCGGGAGAAGTATATTGGTGCTGCCATCGAAAGCGTGCTGGCATCAACGTATCGTAACCTGGAGTTGATCGTAGTTGATGACCGGTCGAAAGACAGCACCGTACAGATTGCCCGTTCCTATGCAGAGAAAGACAATCGTGTGCATGTTCATGTGAACGAACATAACCTTGGCGACTACCCGAACAGGAACCAGGCAGCAGCCCATGCAAAAGGAAAGTATATTAAATATGTAGATGCCGATGACCTGATCTACCCTTACGGACTGGAATTGCTTGTACATTCTATGGAACAGTTTCCGGAAGCCCGTTGGGGTTTGTGTTCGCTTGACCAGGATGAAAAACGAATATTCCCATTTGTACTTTCGCCAAAAGAAGCATACGAGTATCATTACCTGGGAACAGGATTGTTTCATAAGGCGCCATTATCTGCCATCATCCGGCGTGACCTTTTTAATGAAGTGGGTGGATTTAAGCCCATTCGGATGGCCGGCGACAATGAAATGTGGCACCGGCTTGCCCAGAAGCACCCGGTATTGCTTATGCAGCATGGAATAGTATGGTACCGGAAACATGACGCACAGGAAATGACTGTATATCATACTTTCAGGGAAGTGTACAGGGGTATTTCGAGCAGTTACCTGAAAGACAAGGATTGTCCATTAGATAAAAATACTTCTATACAGATTTTAAAAAAGCAGCAGAACCTCGCATTGAGGGCAGTTGCTAAAAATATGTTGAAAGGAAAACTTGCACAGGCAAAGCAGGAGTTTTCCTATTACCGTACATTGGGATAATACAAATTGATGTTCATCGCTTATATCAAGGGAATATTTAAGTCGTGTATGCGTCGCTGTTACTGGATGTATAATATTTTCCGTATCCGGAGCGGCCGTGGTTGTACAATAGCGACAGGCGCCAGGGTAGAAGGAAAGGGGAAGATCGTATTTGGAGATGATGTTTCTGTAGAACGTTCGGTTACGATAGGTTGTGCGTTGAACAGCGGGATATCGATTGGTAATGGAAGCCGTTTACAGGAAGGCGCAACATTAACTACAACGCCCGGTACAACATTTAGTGCAGGAAAAGGCTTTACGCTGGGATTGTATTCCCGCTGTTTTGTACATGCCAATTGGCAGTTAGCCGATTCCGTTAGTATTTCCACTTATTGCCATGTTTTTTCAAGGGAAAAAGGTAAGCATGGTAAATTGACTATTGGAGAGAATAGTGTTGTGGGCGATTTTTCCATTATAGACGTAAGCGCAGATATTCACATTGGTAAGAATATCGCCATTGGTCCCCGTTGCACAATCTATACTCACGATCATGATTATACCGATGCAGCAGCCACCGTTCCATGGAAAGGTAAAGCGGTTACGAAACCGGTTCGGATAGAAGATGGTGCGTGGATCGGCGCCAATGTAACCATTTTGCCGGGCGTTACGATCGGTGAAAATGCCATCGTAGCGGCGGGATCTGTTATTACAAAGAGCATACCTCCCGGTACCATCAGTGCGGGCGTTCCTGCCAGGGTGATCAAGTCATCTTTTAAATGAGCCCTGCCAATCTTAACAGAATGAGTACTAACGTTAATATGTACTTGCAAAATATTTAGTGATGTCAAAAAAAATCAGGTTTGGAATTATTGGTTGTGGCAGGATCGCACAACGGCATGCCGAGCATATCAATAGTAAAGGTGAATTGATTGCAGTGTGCGATATCGTGAAAGATAAAGCTGATGCCATGGCTACGCAATATCATGCCAGGCCATATTACCAGGTTGAAGATCTTTTGGCAGAAGCCAGTGATATTGATGTGATCACCATTTGTTCACCCAACGGGTTGCATGCCGAACACAGCATCAAATCGTTACAGGCCGGGTTTCATGTATTGTGTGAAAAGCCACTGGCCATACATGTACATGATTGCGGACTGATGATACAGGCAGCAGAAAAGGCGAACCGTCGTTTATTTGCGATCAAGCAGAACCGTTATAATCCGCCTGTTGCAGCGGTAAAGAAAATACTGGATGAAGGCAGGCTGGGGAAAGTGATGAGCATTCAATTGAATTGTTTCTGGAACCGTAACCCGGATTATTATGAAAATTCGTGGAAGGGTAGTCTTGCCCTCGATGGAGGCACCCTTTATACACAGTTCAGCCATTTCATCGACCTGTTATACTGGATGATCGGCGATGTAAAACAGGTGCATGCTTTCATGGGCAACTACCAGCACAAGGGCATCATTGAATTTGAAGATACAGGTGCTGTGATCCTGCAGTTTCAGAATGGAGCCATCGGTACCATCAATTATACCGTGAATAGTTTTGAAAAAAATATGGAAGGGTCGTTGACCATTTTTGGAGAGAAGGGTACGGTGAAGATAGGCGGGCAATACCTCAATGAACTCGAGTATCAGCGGATTGAAGGATACACGATCACAGACTTGCCTGAAGGAAATAAGCCGAATAATTATGGCAATTATGTGGGTTCAATGAGCAATCATGATAAAGTGTATGATAACCTTATTGATGTGTTGAATAACAATGCAAGCATTACAACCAGTGCTTTTGAAGGGATGAAGACCGTTGAGATCATTGATAAGATTTACCAATCAGCCAGCAGAATATGAACCAGCCAATATTATTAAAAGCGCAGATCAGCAACGTACATTTCGGGATTGAAGTTAAAGTTGTAGAGCCGGTTAATTTGTATGGATGCAGCATCGGCGATCATTGCTTTATCGGCCCATTCGTGGAAATCCAGAAAGACGTGAGCATTGGCAAGCGTTGTAAAATACAATCTCATACATTCATATGTGAGCTGGTAACTGTTGGGGATGAATGTTTCATTGGTCATGGGGTGATGTTCATCAACGACCTGTTCAGTGAAGGCGGACCTGCGGGAGGGGATAAAACGAAATGGAAGAAGACCATAATTGGGAACAAGGTTTCTATCGGATCCAATGCAACGATTCTCCCTGTTTCTATTTGCGACAATGCGGTGATTGGCGCAGGTGCAGTTGTAACAAAGGATATATCACGCCCGGGGATATACGCAGGCAACCCGGCGAAACTAATTCGATTACTTTCTTAATATATTTCACTTTATGCAGATTCCTTTTGTAGACCTACATACTCAATACCAGCAGAACAAGGAAGCGATCGATGGTGCGATAGCGGGTGTTATAGCAGATACCGCATTTATCGGTGGTAAATATGTTCGTGCATTTGAGGCATCTTTTGCCGAAATGTATGGAGCAAAACACGTGATCGGCTGTGGGAACGGTACGGATTCATTGTATATCCTCATGAAAATGCTTGGCATTGGAGAAGGGGATGAAGTGATCACAGTGGCCAACAGCTGGATTTCAACTTCAGAAACCATATCTCAAACAGGCGCCAGGCCAGTATTTGTAGATATTCACCCGCAGTATTATAGTATGGATGAAACCTTGTTAGAGGCAAGGATCACAGGTAAATCGAAAGCAGTGATCATTGTTCACCTTCAAGGACAAGCCTGTGATATGAACGCCATCAGCGACATTTGCAAAAGGCATAACTTATTTCTGATAGAAGATTGCGCACAGTCGCATTTCTCAACTTTCAAAGGAAAAAATGTTGGTTTATTTGGTATAGCAGGTTCATTTAGTTTTTATCCCGGGAAAAACCTGGGTGCATACGGCGATGCAGGTTGTATCATCACCAATGATGATGCATTGGCAGAAAAATGCAGGATGTATGCAAATCACGGAGCATTGGTAAAGCACCAGCATCGAATTGAGGGGATCAATAGTCGCCTCGATGGATTGCAGGCTGCGATCCTTTCGGCAAAGTTGCCACACATTCATGAATGGACGAAAAAGCGAATCGAAAATGCAGGTATATATGATCACTACCTGGAAGGCATAAACGAAATAATCCTCCCCATACGCAGGCCTGATGCAAAGCACACATTTCATCTTTATGTGATCAGGGCACAGCGGCGTGATGAACTGGCAAAATGGTTAAAAGACCAGCAGGTTGAAACGGCCGTTCATTATCCCACTGCATTGCCCAACCTGCCCGCATACGCATACCTGGGCTATTCCCCGGAAGAGTTCCCCGTTGCAACAGCCCTGCAACATGAAATCCTAAGCCTGCCGATGTATCCCGAATTAACGGAAACACAAATTCAATTCATTGCAAACAGCATCGAGACTTTTTATCGCAAATAAACGGCTGATTTCATATGCGCTTGTTGGCCAATAAACAGATTCTCATCATATCTCCTCAAAATTGGGGAACATTGTTTGTGTCTAAGCAGCACTACGCGATCGAACTCGCCAAAAGAGGGAATACGGTTTATTTTCTATGTCCTTCTTCCAAACCTTTGCAGGATGATAAGGAAAGTGTTGTTATCAAACCATCGGGTACGCATGAACGCCTGTTTATCATTTACCACAAACCTTTCTTTTCCTTAAAGTTGAAATTTCATGCAATGCCGGTCTTTCATTGGCTCATGCGAATTCATACAAGAGCGATATTAAAAAAGATCAATAAAGAGATCGACATCATCTGGTCGTTTGACCTGGGCAATTATTTCCCTTTTCGCTTTTTCGATAAAAATGCATACAGGATATTTCACCCGGTAGATGAGCCACTGAACCAGGAAGCCATACAGTCGGCCCGCGGCGCAGACATCCTGTTTTCGGTGACAAATGAAATCCTGGAGAAGTATCATCATTACCAGCTGCCATCATATTTTATCAACCATGGTGTAACGGATGAATTTCTGGCTATTAAGCCATTAGCTTCCAGGAAAGATCAGCATATTCATGTTGGATTTTCGGGTAACCTTCGCCGGGAGGACATTGATCGCAAGGTATTGCTGGAGATTATAGAAGAGAATCCCGGGGTAATATTTGACTGCTGGGGAATGTATGAAAATGTAAAACAAAGAATAAACGAAGAGGAAACCGATCAGTTTATAAATCGTTTGAAATCATTTTCGAATATAAGGTTACATGGAATGGTTACCCCGGGCAAGCTGGCTGTAAGTATCCAGGAAGCAGATGCATTCCTGATCTGTTATGATGTTGAAAAAGACCAGAGTAAGGGAACCAATTATCATAAGGTGCTGGAATTTATCAGCACGGGAAAAGTCATCATATCCAATAATATAAGTGCCTACCAGGACAAGCCCGAAATGGTAATGATGGTGAAGGAACGGAAACATAATACAGGATTGCCGGCGCTTTTCAAAACAGTGATTGGGCAATTGGAAATATATAATTCGGAAAAGCTGCAGGCAGATAGAAGGATTTTTGCCGCTGACAATGCTTATAGCAAACAAGTAGACCGGATAGAATTGATTTTAAGTAAACAAATGCCTGCAGTACAGAAAGCTGTACAGTAATTTAAAAAGTTCAACCGGTTAATTAACTACGTTACCGATTCATGAAGATATCTATTTGCATTCCTCAATATAACCGGATCAATTACTTACTTAAAAGTCTTTCGATCATTGAAAGACAGAATTATCCCGATTTAGAGATCGTGATCAGTGATGATTGTTCTACCGATGATACGGTTGCACAGATTTCTGCGTTATCACGCACTTACAAATTCCCGATTGTTTTTGACCGCAATGAAAAAAACCTGGGCTACGATCGCAATTACCGTAAATGCATTGAAATGGCTTCCGGCGATTATGCGTTTGTGATAGGTAACGACGATTCACTGCAAACGGAGAACAGCATTACTTTCCTGGTTGATTTCCTGCAAAGAAATAACCTGCCGGATATAGGATTCTGCAATATGATAGAGGAGCGCACCGGGGGCGGATTGGTGAAAAGGGCATGGGGCAATAAGGTAATTGGTGCCGGTGCAGAAGTAGCACTTAGAAATTATTCATCTTTCAGTTTTGTAGGCGGACTTATATACAAGCGAAGTGTTTTTCTGAAATATAATACTGCCAAGTATGACGGTAGCATCTATGCGCAGATGTACCTGGGTGTTTACATGATCTGCAATGATGCCGTATTGTTTTGTATAGAGGAACCACTGGTGATAAAAGATCTGCTGCTCGATGATACAGCTATCAATTCCTATAAAGATACCATCGCCCGCAGCTGGAAGGAATACAAAGTTGTAGATGGGGGATTGCCGTCGGTAATGAATGTACTGATCGGCGCTTTGCAGGATTCTGGCTCAATAACGCAGGCACGCATCTATTATATTTTCCGACGTATCTATGCCATCACTTTTCCGCATTGGGTACTCGATTATAAGGAAAACGGCGCTTTCCCTGAAGCATGGGGTTTGGTTAAAGGGCTACATCCATCCCGGAACAAGAATTTTACATTGTTAAGCAGGATGAACAGGTTCCGCATTTACCTATGGTATTATTTTGCAGGATATGCAGCGCTGTTAACACCTGTATTCCTTTTCAAACTCATTAAACAAAAACTTTACGCTGTTTTAAAGCGTTCCTGATGCGGATATTAATTGTTGGTGCGGATAGTAAATACGCCATTGAAAGACCTTACCTGAAGTATCTTTCAAAACATCCTTCCGTGGCTGCTATTGAATTATTTGCAGCTCAGCAATTTTTCCTGGCCTGGTATCAAAAGAGCGTTTTCAATAAGATCATTTACCGGGCTGGTTTAAGTCGAATCCTTCATAGCATCAATGAAGATCTGCTTCAAAAAGTTGAATCATTTAAACCGGATGTGTTATTTGTTTTCAAAGGCATGGAGATATTCCCAGCCACATTGAAAAAAATAAAAGATAAGGGTATAAGGCTGGCCAATTACAATCCCGACAATCCTTTCATCTTTTCGGGTAGGGGTAGTGGTAATGAAAATGTTACCAGGTCAATTCCTCTTTTTGATCTTTTCCTGAGTTACGATCGTGGGATTTGTAAAGAAATGGAAAGCCGGTTCAGGATAACCTCAAAACTTTTGCCATTTGGTTTCGACATTCCAGATGCGCTTTATGAAACCTGTAAGAAGGAACCCGAAATCATTAAACTGTGTTTTATTGGAAATACCGATACTTTTCGGCTTGAATTTTTAAACAACCTGGCTGCAGCAGGAATTGAAATAGATCTTTATGGAATGAATTGGAAAGAGAGTGGTTTGCATCAGAATATCCAGTTTAAGGGCCCGGTGTTTGAAGATGAGCTCTGGAAAAAACTGCGGGCTTACCGGGTACAATTAAACCTGATGCGCATTCACAATCCTGATTCTCACAATATGCGAAGCTTTGAAATTGCCGGTATCGGTGGCATTCAGCTGGCACCATCTACAGAAGATCATCGAATCTATTTTACAGATGGCAAAGATATTTTTCTGTATACCGATCATGCTTCCTGCATTCATCAAATTGAAAAACTACTTTCTATGCCCGTTGAAGCGGCTAACCAGGTGAGGGAAACAGTAAGGGCAAGGAGTATCGGTGACGGATATACGTATAAAGACAGGGCCAATACCGTTGCACAATATTTGAATGAATTAATGATGAGCAATTAAGTGTATGTAAGCGCTCAATATTGCCGTAATGCGGGTCTTGGAAACAAATTATTTCCATGGGCCAGGGCAGTGGTAATGGCGGAGAGATTTGGTTATACCTGTATCGACCCCGTTTGGTTTTCTCCCCGTGGAGCAGCAATCACCCGTGGTGGCATCGATTACGGAAAAGCACTTCGGAAAATCTGGTTGTATGATAATTTTACCCGCCGGAAACAGGATGCTCCATTTCTCAAAGGAATATTCCTAAGTAAACAACAGCAAATATGTTGCGATAACCTTTCACAAGCCGTCGCTGCGGCAAATGAAAAAAAGAACATCTGTTTTAAGTGGAATACTGATCACCATTTTACAGATATTTCTGAATATCGTACGATCATAGTCAAAGCCTTGAATGATATCAGCATTCCACGAAGTCTTGATTTCGCCATGAACTATCATCCCCAGCCATTTATAGGATTGAATATCAGGACCGGTAAGGATTTTGTGCAAAAGTCTTCGGGCAAGCATGGATATTATTTAACAGAGATCGATTGGTTCATTCATGCATTGGCTGTTACCAGGGAGAAGCACGGAAACCTGCCAGCCGTCATTGTTTCTGATGGGGGAGAAAAGGAATTAGCGAAAATCTTGCGGGTACCCGGTACCGTTTTACTCAACTCACGTAATGCCATTGAAGACCTGTTGGTTTTATCGAAAAGTAAAGTGTTGCTAGGTAGCGGGAACAGTAGTTTTTCGGCCTGGGCTTCATTTCTTGGTGGAATGGATACATTCAGCTCAAAGGAAACTTCATTTTCTCATTTCAGGATCAACGCTGGAAATACAATCCAGTTTGTTGGAATAATAGAATAATATGATCGTTCAGGATATTCTCACCAATACATACGTTCATCGTTTCCTCGTAAAACCGTTTATAAAAAAGGGAATTCTGAAAACCAGGTATGGATTTATAGACCTCACCGGTCAGCATCCTTTTATACAATCACTTATTTTCTGGAATGTGTATGAGAGAAAGGAAATTGCGGCGATAAAAAAATATCTTGATAAAGATCTCGATATAATAGAACTGGGTTCGTCGATTGGTTTGGTTAGCATGGCCATTGGTCAGTTGTTGAAGTCGAAACCCAATAAATATGTATCTGTTGAAGCCAATCCTTTGCTCATAGAAAAGCTTCGTCATTCAGCCGAATTAAATGAGTATAATATCAAGTTTATACATGCAGCGGTTTGTTACAATGCAGATAAGGTTTCTTTTGATATAGATGACAGGAACCTGGGGAGCAAAATTGCTGACGGGAATTCGAAGAATACGGTAGTGGTAAATAGTATAACACTGGCTTCACTGTTTAAGGAAAATCATATTCAGCATTATGCATTGGTTTGCGACATTGAAGGAGCCGAAAGCCATATTTTTTCGGATGAATCAGACCCGATGGTCATAGAGCATTGCCGGCAAATCATCATTGAGCTTCATGATACAACTTATAAAGGCGTTCATTATACAACAGAGAAGCTGGCGAACCTGATCATGGAAAAATTCTCCATGCGGATGCTGTTTTCTGCTGATAATATCTGGTTTTTTGAAAAATAAACGGACTTTTCTTTTTGAATAAAATTATCATCCTGCATTTTAATCCCATTGAATTGTACCCGCCCGTACAGAATGTGATACAATATGCTGCTTCGCATTGGACAGGTAAAAAAATATTTATCCTTACCACCAGGGCTGGCAAATTACCGTTTGAGCAATTTAATACAGATGCGTCTCACATCAGCATAATCCGGTTGGGTCAATCCGGGCCAACCATGTCGGCTATTAAACGATACACTGGTTACATAAAATTTTACCTGGGCACACTATGGTTTCTTTTTATCAAACGACCATCGAAAGTGTTGTATTATGAAACGTTGTCATCGTATCCTGTTTACCTGTACAAGAAATGGATAAATCCGAAAGCAGGTATATTCATTCATTATCACGAGTATTCATCACCGGTAGAGTATCAACAGGGCATGAGATTGATCCGTTATTTTCACCGGATGGAAAAATGGCTTTATCCCAAAGCTTCCTGGGTTTCGCATACCAATGAAATGCGTATGCAACGTTTTGAAAAAGATATTACCCCGGCAATCGTCAATACAAAGTATATATTTCCGAACTATCCACCCATTAGCTGGTTGAGACCCGCTAAAAAACAAATGGGTAATCCTGTAAAGATCGTTTATGTTGGTGCATTGAGTTTACATACCATGTACACGAAAGAATTTGCAGATTGGGTATTGAAGCAACAGGGAGCGGTAACCTGGGATATCTATACGGCAAATATTAAAACGGATGCCCGTGAATATTTTACAAACATGTCCACTCCATTGATAACATTGCATGAAGGCATTCAATACCAGGATCTCCCGGATGTATTGGCAAAATATGATGTTGGGGTGATCCTCTATACAGGCCATATTGATAATTATATTTACAATGCTCCCAATAAATTATTCGAATACATGGCTTGCGGATTGGATGTTTGGTTCCCGGATGTCATGAAAGGCAGTTTACCTTATGTAACTAAAGATATTTATCCCAAAGTGATTGCAATGGATTTTACTAAGCTGAACCAGGTAAATTTAACTGTTCTTGCCAATCATGATGACCTTGAATACAGGCAACCGGGGTATTTTTGTGAGAATCTGTTGGAATCTTTGGGGAAACAACTTTTATCATGAGTAGTGAGAATATTTGAACGGACTTCCCATGTCAATAACATTTAAACTTATAAATACAAACAGTTGAAGAGTCTGCCACTTTTGATCATTGGCGGTATGATCATGGTATTGGTGTACCTGGTTTATTTTCATACTGCACCCGAAAATAACGGTGCCGATTACCTGTTTTGGGGTAAGATGCATATTATTTTGAGCACCATCCCGGCAGTGATTTATTTTAATGGATATACAAGGAAAAGTATTTTCCCTTTCATTGCATTTGTTTCTTTTTTCCAATTGATTGCCTTCGGGTTGCCTGTGTTTTTTATCAGGATCAATAGTTTCCAGATGAATGATGTATTGAATGTAGAAGCGATGGAAATTGGATTCTGGGGCTTATTGATCTTTTACTTCACTTATTTTTTCATGTATCCATATCTTTTTCAGCGGGTCAAACCATTTATGCCGATCCCAAAAACCCTGGATACCGTTTACTTTAATGTACTGATAGTACTGGTATTGTTGATATATGCCTTTTCAAAATTCTTTCAGTTAGTAGCCATCAGGCATCTTGGTAATTTCAGTTTATATGTTTACCTGGGTTTTACCATAACTAAGCTAATAAGAAAGCGGGCAAACCTATGGGAAATGCTCATCTTTGGCTTGGTCCTGGGTTTTGAGTTAGTAGACAGGCTTACTTCAGGACTGATTGCGGAGCTGGCAACCCTCGTGCTTTTCCTCAGTCTTATTTTGATCCTGGAAGGTTCAAAAAAATATCTCATAGCTGTATTCATGGTTCCCTTCCTGATATTTTATGTACAATTCTCGAGTGTGAAAGGTACCTATCGAAACATTGCATGGTTTGGTAAAAAGACACTTAGCTATGAAGAAAAAGTGAATCTTATTGCTGACCTGATCGAGAAAGATGAAAAGAAACCTGATTTTGACGACAAGGAAGGAAAGGATAACTTTCTTTGGCGATTCTCTTATCCCATGTCGGCCCTTTCCCTGGTGGTCACCAAAACGCCCTCCGTTGTTCCTTACTGGAACGGTGAAACCTATCTTCCGTTCTTCACCAAATTTATACCCCGGGCCTTATGGCCAACCAAGCCGGAAGAAAACATGGGCCAGCGATTTGGGAAAACCTATCGCATCATCAAACAACGTGATAACGCCACATCCATCAATACGCCCATCCTTACTGAACTATATATGAATTTCGGGGTGAAGGGCTTTTATATTGGTATGTTCATGCTCGGCATATTCTTTGTATTCCTGGATAAATTCTTTAACAGCAAGTCGGTGACCTACGATAACCAGATTGTAAACATGTCGATCATTTTCCCGTTGTTGATCATGGAGTCGAATTTCTCCCTGATCTATGGCAACCTCTTCCTTATTTGTATAAGCTTATTCCTCATATTCAGAACGATCAAGAAATAGACAAAGGTTTTCTGTATCGTCTATTGGTTTACGTTATATATAACACATCGGTTGAGAAAGTTTCCCATCATATTTAACATCATCATTCCTGTCATAGGCGCAATAGGGTTGCTGTACTATTATAAAGGCAGCACCCGGAAAGGAACCGATATCGGGCTGGGAGAGGGTACCATTTGTTATACGCCTTCGGTTGATCAGTATCCTATACATATCATGAGCCCGGTAGGAATGGATTCAATGAAAACGGGATACCAGCACCGCGGAAGCAAGCCCGTCATTCTATGGATTGGCAATTCACAATTACATGGCGTAAACCAATTTCAACCTGGACAATCCAATTGCGTAGCGTTTTTATTTCACCAGTTGAAAGCAACCAACCGTGAAGTGCTGGGCATGAGTTATCCCAATGCCAACCTGCAGGAATTGCTGATGTCGGCTGTTTATTTTTCTAAACAGGTGCCGGTAAAAGCGATCGTTGCACCCGTTTTTTATGATGATATGCGGGAAACCGGCATTCGCAATGATCTGCATGATCAGCAGATGTTGAATGCCATTGCGAATGAGCCTGCTTATTTTAAGGAACTGAAGGAAGTGAATAAATTGTTGGTGGATACTAATACAACGCATACGGCTACGAATGACTATAACGGTATCCGTGAAACGCTGCAGGATCGTTCCGAAAGATTTCTCAATAATAAATTTGATGAACATTGGGTAATCTGGAATAGTCGTGCCGATTTCAGGGCCAGGCTTTTCAATGATCTATACATAACAAGGAATATGCTCCTCGGCATTAAACCAAACAGTGTACGCAAGATGATTCCCGGTAACTACCAGGATAATTATGCGGCTTACCAGGGCCTGTTACGGTATTGTAAAGAAAAAGGCATCAGACTGCTTATATATATACCACCTATCAGGAATGATGTAACCATCCCATACGATATGAAAGCTTACCAGGCCTTTAAAGACCAGGTAAAAACGGATTGTAACAATGCTGGAGCTACATTTCTCAATATCGAGAACCTGGTTGATAACAAGTATTGGGGTATGAAGAAATCTACCGGCAGTTTTAATGGAAAAGGGGAGGTAGATTTCATGCATTTCCAGGAACATGGACATCAATTGATTGCAGATACAATTTTTAAAACCATTGCCAACTGGTAAGCATACATGATTTTTAATTCGCTTAGTTTTTTACTTTTTCTGCCACTCGTGGTGATATTGTACTGGCTATTGCCCCGTACGGCCAGGGTATGGATGCTTACATTGATGAGCCTGGTCTTCTATGGTTTCTGGAAACCAGAGTATACCTTACTCCTCATTTTTGCCGCGGTGCTGGATTATTTTGTGGCCCTGGAGATAGCCCGGCGGGATGATCCACGAAAACGAAGGAATTTTTTGATCTTCAGCCTTGTGCTGAACCTTGGCATACTATTCTATTTTAAGTACCTCGTTTTTTTCAGCGGCAACCTGCAGGATGTTTTAAATGCCTTCGGCAATCATTCGCTGATTTTTCCTCACCTCGAGATTCTGCTTCCCATCGGAATTAGTTTTTATACTTTTGAAACGATCAGTTATACAGTTGATGTTTACCGCAGGCATATCGAACCCGAGCGTAATTTTATGCGTTATCTCTGTTTCCTGGTGTATTTTCCGCACCTGATCGCGGGACCTATTTTAAGAGCTGCAGATATACTACCGCAGCTGGCTAAACGCAATCCTTTCAGGAAAGAATACTTATCCGAAGGATTTAAAAGGATCGTATATGGGCTGTTCCTGAAAGTAGTACTGGCCGATAATATTGCCCCGATGGTTGATCATGGTTTTGCCATGGAACATACAGCTATCAGCGCCATTGATGTTTGGACCCTGGCCTTCTTGTTTGGATTCCAGATATATTTCGATTTCTGCGCTTATTCGCATATCGCCATTGGTTGTGCGAAGCTGATGGGCATTACATTCTTTGAGAATTTCAATTTCCCTTACCTGGCTGTATCACCGAAGGCTTTCTGGAAACGCTGGCATATCTCACTATCTAACTGGATCAAAGATTACCTGTACCTGCCGCTCACCGGGAAGAAAGTGGTATACGATCAGCAACAGGCTATTTCTGAGATCAATAATTCGAGTACGCTCAAGGGTTATACGGCATTGTTTGCCACCTGGGCCATCATGGGTTTCTGGCACGGCGCAAACTGGACTTTTATTATTTGGGGACTTTATCATGCTATTTTAGTTACCATTCATAGACTGATCATTCCTGTTACGGCTGGCATTTCTAAACGGGTAAGAAATATTGCGGGCTGGTGTATTTCCTTGCCATTCCTGATGTTGGGTTGGATCCCATTCCGGGCAGGTAGCATGACAGCACTCACTGGTTATGCAGGAAAGATTATACAGCCTCATGGTTATACCTGGCTGGGATTAAGAGAGAATGTATACCTGGTTACCTTCCTGGTGTTGTTAACGATCATCATTGTATACCTGTTGAATACTTATGTAAAACCATTGATAGAAAACAGTGTATTTGGACAGTTATTGAATACCCTTGTAATGACGGCAGCCATCGCACTGGTGATTATTTTCCTGAGGCCGATCAGCCAGTTTATTTATTTCCAGTTTTAAAGAAAATTAAATAGAGAAAAGTCACTTCATTGAATTCAGTAAAAAAAATATTTGTAAGCATTCCCTGGTTTCACCCGGCTTTTCGGGCGGGTGGGCCGGTGCAGTCTGTTGCCAATATGGTGAATGAACTGAAGGAAGGATATGAGTTCTATATTTTCTGTGGCAATACAGATCTCAATAATACATCGCTGGAGAATATTGAAACTGGTAAATGGATATTGTATAATGATCATACAAAAGTGTGGTATGCTGCTTCGTCTAACCGTAGTAGTGTATTGGTAAACCTGGTAGAAAAGACCAGGCCCGATGTGTTGTTCATCATAGGTGTTTACTCCTGGCATTTTAACCTGGTTCCCTGGATATTTTGCAAGGCGCCAGTGAAAATATTATCGGCCAGGGGCATGTTGCACCCCGGTGCTCTTTCACAGAAGAATAGCAAGAAAAAAATATTCCTGAAACTGTTCAAGTTGTTGGGCATGCAAGGCAAGGGAATCTTTCATGCCACAGATGAAACGGAGAAAAATCATACCAGGGAGATCATGGGCCCAGATGTAAAGATTCGGGTTGCCGGTAATTTTCCAAGGCGGTTTGAACCAGGACAGCCGATCTTAAAGAAAGCCGGAAGTCTCCATCTCATCAGTATTGCGCTGATCAGCCCTATGAAGAATCATTTGCTGGTATTGCAGGCATTGGAAACCGTTACTGCATTGATCGTTTACCATATCTGCGGACCAGTAAAGGACATGGAATACTGGCAGCAATGCCTGGAGCAGATTAAAAAAATGCCGCCAAATGTAACCGTTCATTATCATGGTGATATTCAACCGGCCAAAGTGTATGAATTTTTATCAGCCGGCCAGGTGTTCATACTGCCGAGTAAAAGTGAGAACTTTGGTCATGCTTTTTATGAGGCGCTGAGTGCCGGAAAGCCGGTGATCACCAGTCATTTTACGCCCTGGCAAAAACTGGACGAGAAACAAGCTGGTATGAATATTGAGTTAACTGCAATGGCTGTAAAGGATTCTATTGAACAATTTGCCCGGATGGACCAGGCAACGTATGAAGCATGGAGTAATGCTGCAGTAGATTATGCGACCGATTCCATTAATATACCATCGCTGCAGGAAAGTTATCGGCTTTTATTTAATGCATAGTTGAGTTAAAAATTTTGACATTGAACTTATTAAAGAATAAAGAATTCACCAGGTACGTCGTAAAGTTCATCCTGATCTTTGCCATATTGTATTTCGGAACACTTGCATGGATTGGGTTTGCGGCGCCGGGCGGATTATATAGTCCGTTTATAGCTGAATACCTCGACTATGTAAAATGGATCAGGATATCTTTACTGGAAGGAAGTAAATGGCTACTGTCGTTATTCGATATAGATACATATCGTACAACTGATTTCCGCCTCAGGTTTCCACAGGGAAGAGGTGTGATCATGGCCTATGACTGTGTTGGATATGGTGTGATGAGTTTCTGGATCGCATTTGTTTTCGCATCTACGGTACCGTTAGTAAAGAAATTCGCCTGGACGCTGTTGGGAATTACCGTGATCTGGTTCATTAATATCAGCCGCGTGAGCCTGTTGCTGGTTGCCATCAATCGCAAATGGGCCATGCCACTTGGGTGGGATCATCACACCTGGTTTAATATTGTAGCGTACATCGCGATATTTACGATGATGTATTTTTTTGATAAAAAACGAGTTGTAATTAGTAAAGAATAATTAATAATTAAAAATTCATTTGGGATGAAGATTAATTGGTTATCTGATCCTCTATCCTGCATCCTGTATCTTGTATCCAGTATCCAGTATCCAGCATCCAGTATCCAGCATCCAGCATCACCCTAACAACCACCACCACATGATAATCATAGGCATTAACGCTTACCACGCCGATTCTTCAGCAGCCATCTTTGTAAATGGAAAGATGATCGCGGCCATTGAAGAAGAAAGATTTAAGCGGGTAAAACATTGGGCCGGTTTTCCCAGGCTGGCCATTGAATTTTGTATGAAAGAAGCGGGCGTATCGTATGAGCAGGTCGATTTTTTCGCCATCGGCAGGGATCCC
The DNA here is from genome assembly GCA_029560415.1 of Bacteroidota bacterium. GTDB lineage: Bacteria > Bacteroidota > Bacteroidia > Chitinophagales > Chitinophagaceae > Ferruginibacter. The sequence continues at coordinate 17,606 of JAKQKY010000006.1, forward strand.
AAAGCTAAGTTCATCAATAAACTTTTATACCTGGCGGCCAATCCGTCGGGTAGTTTTAAAGCGGTGAAAGACCGGTTGGCCAATAGCCGTAAGGTTGCTTCCATTCAAAATGAATTAGCTGAAATGTCCGGCCTGCCTGAGTCTTTGTTCATACCCAAGATCAAACAGGTAGAGCATCACCGTAGTCATCTTGCTTCTGCATTTTTTGCATCTCCATTTGATGAGGCCGCCTGTTTATCGATCGATGGTTCAGGTGATTTTTCAACCACCATGATCGGCACGGGCAAGGGCAATAAGATCCATGTTATAGATTCAGTTGATTTTCCACATTCCCTTGGAATTTTTTATACGGCATTCACCCAGTTGCTTGGTTTTCCCCATTATGGCGATGAATATAAAGTCATGGGCATGGCGCCTTATGGCGAAGCGAAGTATACCGATCAATTACATGATGTGGTGAAGCTGACTCCCGATGGATTATTCAAACTCAACCTCGATTATTTCCGCAAGGGCACTGCAGGCGTGATATCGTACGGCGAAGATCATATTCCGGTAGTAGCGCCCATGTTCAGCGACCTCATGGTAAAAAAGTTTGGGCAACCGCGGGCAAAAGACGAGCCATTGAGTCAATACCATAAAGACATGGCAGCGTCGGTGCAAAGAATGACCGAGATCGCCATTTTTCATATCCTGAATCACCTGCAAAAACGCACGGGACTGGATAGTGTATGCATTGCCGGTGGTGTGGCACAGAATAGTGTGGCCAATGGTAAGATCACCCGAAATACGGGATTCAAACATGTGTACATTCCTTCAGCCGGCCATGATGCGGGTATTTCAATGGGAGCTGCTTTATACGTACAACAACAGTTGCAGGAAATGCCCAGGCAGGAGCCAATTTATTCAGCCTATACAGGCAGCCGGTTCAGTAATGAAGAGATTCGGGCCATTCTTGATGCTAAAGGCATCGCCTATACGCAGTTGAGTGATGAAGAATTATACGACCAGGTAACGGATTGCATGATACAGGGTGGTGTAGTGGGATGGATGAATGGCCGGGCAGAATTTGGCCCACGGGCATTGGGTGGCCGTTCGATCATTGCCGATCCGCGTCGAACGGATGCAAAGGAGATCCTCAATTTAAAGATCAAGCGCAGGGAAAGTTTCCGCCCTTTCGCACCAAGTATCCTGAAAGAATATGTTGGTGAATATTTTGAGCTGGATGAGCCGGTTCCTTTCATGGAAAAAGTATTTCCCATCAAGGAATCGAAGCGAAGTGAAATACCCGCCGTAACGCATGTGGATGGAACGGGAAGGTTGCAGTCGGTTGATAAAACCGTATCGCCAAAATATTATGCACTGATCGATACATTTAGAAAAAAAACCGGCGTGCCCATTTTACTCAATACTTCTTTCAATGAAAATGAACCGATCGTAAACAGTCCGGAAGAAGCACTGGCCTGCTATTTACGCACCCAGATGGATATGCTGGCCATTGAAAACATCCTTATAAAAAGAAAATAGGCAGAATAGCCACGCAGGTTTAGCAATAAACCTTTATTATTGTACAGGATTTGTGAAAAAATGTTGTGCAATATGAAAGTGACCCTCATCACTGCTACTTATAACTCCCAGAAATACCTGGAAGACTGTATCACGTCTGTCATACGGCAGGGTTATAAGGATATTGAGCACATCATTGTAGACGGGAAATCGTCGGACAATACTGTAGCCATCATCAAAAAATACGAATCACACATAGCCTGGTGGGTATCTGAAACCGACCGTGGAATGTATGATGCCATCAACAAAGGAATGAAAATGGCTACCGGCGACGTCATTGGTATTCTTAACAGTGATGATATGCTGGATTCCGATGATGTGATTGAAAGCATCGTAAAAGCATTTGAAGAAAAGCAGGTTGACAGCATTTATGGCGACCTGGAATATGTGGATCCGGATGATACAAATAAGATCTACCGCATCTGGAAAGGCAAGCCATATAACAGGAATCTTTTCCGTTTTGGCTGGATGCCGGCTCATCCCACGTTTTATTTTAAAAGGGTATTGCTCGAGAAATTCGGCGGCTATGAAAGCCATTACTATAGTGCCGCGGATTATGAATTCATGGCCCGTTATCTTTTCAAACACCGGATTTCGGCATATTATCTTCCTAAACTGATCGTGAAAATGAGGCGTGGCGGGCAAAGCAACAGCAGCCTGCGCATCAGGCTCCGGGCCAACCGCCGCGATTACCTGGCGATGAAGAAAAACAACATTCCTTTCGCTTTTTTTGTTTCTATACTAAAGCCTTTAAGTAAATTGCACCAGTATTACCGGAAGTAACATTGGTTTACCAGCAGCGTCGGATAATAAACTGATCTTTACTTCTGTTTATAGCGGGCTATATTTCTGATAACCATTTCATATTCTTAACAAGAACATGTTTTCTTTTTTCAAAAAAAAATCTGCTGAGCCCGGGGAAATCTATTTTCCGATCAAAACAGACATGCATTCGCATATTCTGCCAGGTATTGATGATGGTTCACCCGACCTGGAAACATCGATCATGCTTATTAAGGGATTGATGCAACTGGGCATTAAAAGATCCATCGCCACGCCACATATCATCGGCGACCTGTACCGCAATAATCCCACGACCATCAATGCTGCCTTAAAAAAACTGAAAGATGAACTGGCCAGGCAGAAGATACAATTTGAAGTGAGTGCAGCAGCTGAGTATATGCTCGACAGTTACTTTTTTGAACTCCTTCAATCAAAAGAACGGTTACTCACGGTAAAGGATAACCTGTTGCTCACCGAATTTTCCTATGCTTCCCGTCCCGATGACCCGGGAAAACTTTCCTTCGCCATCATCATGGAAGGATATACGCCGATCCTGGCACATCCCGAACGCTATCCTTATTTCTACAATAACTACAAACAGTTCCATCACCTTGCTGAACTGGGTTTCCTGCTCCAGGTAAACTTACTCTCCCTCACCGGTTATTACGGCAAAGAAGCCGCCAAAGTTGCCCAATATATTATCAAGAACGACCTCGCCAGTTTTGTAGGCACCGATCTGCATCACGAACGCCACCTCAATGCATTGAAAGATAAGCGCACGATCGCGTTGTTTAAAAAGCATTTGGGGGACAGGCAGTGGAATTTGATGTAGAGGAGGATGCGGGGTAGGAGATACAGGATACAGGATGCGGGATACAAGATACTAGATACTGGATGCTGGATGCTTGATACTTGATGCAGTGTCGTAACTTTCGGGTTCTTGATCCTAACGGAATTATTAATTATTAATTACTAATTATCAATTAATAATACAGCTCCTAAATAATCCAATCGACAATCTCATTCTCCCAGGCTGCATGATAGGGGGTTGAAATTTTAATATAATTATCCGTATAGCCTTCCATCATCCCGTTTTTATTTACACTTTCAAAAAGCACTTTACGGGTTTGCCCGATGTGTTGTTCGGTAAAGGCCTGCATCTTGGTATAGCTGAGGTTGCGCAGGATCTTATTGCGTTCGTGCCTAACCGATAGGGGGACAATTGTTTTGATCTCCAGTGCCTGGGTATGATCTCTTTCTGAATACGTAAATACGTGCAGGTAAGAGATGTCGAGCTGCTGAAGGAATAAGGCTGTTTCGGCAAAATCTTCATCCGTTTCACCCGGGAATCCTACGATCACATCGGCGCCAATGCAGGCGTGTGGCATCATTGCTTTGATCAATCCTACTTTTTCGGCATATAGTTCCCGCTTATACCGGCGACGCATAGCTGCCAGTATCTTATTGCTGCCGCTTTGCAGGGGAATGTGAAAATGCGGCATGAATTTTTTACTATTGCTGATGAATTCGATCAGTTCGTTGCCCAGTAAATTCGGTTCGATGGATGATATGCGAAAACGATCGATAAAAGGTAATGCGTCAAGTTGCATCACCAGGTCGGCAAAATTTTCTTCATGTTTTTTCCCGCCGATAAATCCCTTCCCAAAATCGCCCAGGTTAATACCGGTAAGCACAATTTCCTTTGCACCGCCTGAAGCGATCTCTTCCACATTCTTCAAAACATTTTCAATGGATTCGCTGCGACTTTTACCACGAGCTAACGGTATGGTACAAAAGCTGCAATTGTAATCGCAGCCATCCTGTACTTTTAAAAAGATACGGGTACGTTCTTTGAGAGAATGCGATGCGGTAAACGTATTTACGTCTTCAATATCGCAACTGCAGATCTTGCCTGCATCATTTTTGCTCAACTCTTTCAGGTGTGCTGCAATGTTGAATTTCTCCGCAGCGCCCAGCACCAGGTTCACCCCGGGAATAGCGGCGATCTCCTTTGGCTTCAACTGCGCATAACATCCCGTGATCACCACCATGGCTTCCGGCGCCTTGCGCTGAATACGACGCACCAGTTGCCGGCATTCTTTATCGGCATTATCCGTCACCGAGCATGTATTGATCACATATACATCGGCCACCTCATCAAAATCCTTTTTTTCAAAGCCGTCATTTTCCAGCAAACGACCGATGGAAGTGGTTTCGCTGAAATTAAGCTTGCAGCCAAGGGTATGTAATGCGACTGTTTTTTTCACGGCGCAAAAATACGTAAGAAATAAGGAATAAGGAATGAGGAATATGAAATGAGGAAGTGGAAGAGTAAACTTAATTAGAAGGGACTTAAAAATTTGGAATTCAATCTATTAAGAATCGCAAACCCTTAAACCCTCAAACCCTTAAAGCCTTAAACCTTTAAACCTCCCCAACAACCTATAAAAATTTCCTCCTACCTTGCACCGTGATGAAAAAATATCTACCATATATCGTGCTCATTGCGGCGGCCATGTTCTTCATCTGGATAAAAAAGAACCAACGGGGTAAAACTGAAAAGACCGTTATACCCATTGAAGCGCCACTGGTAACGAAGGGCAGCGACCCTTTTGTAAGAGATACAGCCCATCTCATTTACAGCAAACACGCCAAATGCCGCATGGATTGCAGGGAAATAGATGAATCGGAAGTTAAGGAGATCATCGCAGCGGGTGAGATCAACTACCAGAAAGTAGAGGAAAATGCAAAGGGCAAAACCTATCCATTGGAAGGCGTTACGCACGACAAGCAACGGGTGAGGATCGTGGTGGCGCCACATGACAGGGAACTGGTGGTAGTGACCGTCATAGATTTAGATACCGAATGGAAATGTAATTGTTATTAAATTGCCCTTTCAAGGCCTTTTTATACTTTTGAATATCAAAAGAGCGGGATTCCGACAATTGTGAAATAGATGAAAATAAAATCGTTCCTGGCAAAACCATTTGCCAATTATATATACCGGCAAACGAGGAAGGGGATGCTAACGGCTGTGGCCGATCAACAGCATATTTTTGCCCAGCTTATTAAGACTGGCCAGAAAACCCAGTTTGGTAAAGATCACCAGTTTGCCCAGATTAAGTCCCACGACGATTACGTAAAACAAGTTCCCATCCGCGACTATGAAGCTTTCAGGACCTACATCGATCTGATCAAAGAAGGAAAACACAATGTGTTGTGGAAAGGCGTGCCAATTTATTTTGCCAAAACGAGTGGCACTACGAGTGGCGTGAAGTACATTCCTATCACCAAAGATTCTATTCCAAATCATATCAATACGGCCCGTAATGCCCTGCTTTGCTATATGGCTGAAACGGGAAATACCAAATTCGCCAATGGCAGACTTATTTTCCTCAGCGGATCTCCTGAATTGGAACGCATCGCAGGCATCCCAACGGGAAGGCTTAGCGGCATAGTGAATCATCACGTGCCCAAATACCTTCGGGCAAACCAGCTTCCATCGTATGAAACAAATTGCATTGAAGACTGGGAACAGAAACTGGATAAGATCGTGGAAGAAACCATCAACCAGGATATGACACTCATCAGCGGAATACCGCCATGGATGCAGATGTACTTCGACCGGCTGATGGAAAAATCGGGCAAGAAGATCGGCGAATTGTTTCCCAATTTCAGCGTGATGGTACAAGGTGGTGTGAATTATGAGCCTTACAAAGCCAAACTAACGGAGAGCATTGGACGCCATATCGATACCATCGAACTTTTCCCGGCCAGTGAAGGATTTTTCGCATTCCAGGATTCGCAGAAAGAACCCGGCATGTTACTCAATACCAACAGCGGCATCTTCTTTGAATTTATACCAGTGGCTGAACTTGGAAATGAAAATCCCACGAGGCTTACACTCAAAGATGTAAAAGTAGGAGAGAATTATGCCCTCATCATCAGCAGCAATGCCGGATTGTGGGCTTATAATATCGGGGATACGGTTAAATTTGTTTCTACTACGCCTTACCGTTTGGTGGTGAGTGGCCGTACAAAACATTTTATATCTGCCTTTGGCGAACATGTGATTGTGGAAGAAGTAGAATCGGCCATCCTGGACGCTGCCCGTGCAGAAAATATCCATCTCACCGAATTTACGGTGGCACCGCATATCAGCACCGACCAGGGCAAGAGTTACCACGAATGGTTCATCGAATTTGAAAAAGCGCCATCTGACCTGAAGGGATTTGCACAAAAAATTGATGATAATCTTCGGCTGAAAAACGTTTATTACGACGACCTCGTGAAAGGCAATATCCTGTTACCTCTCCAGATCACAACCGTGCAGAAGAATGGCTTTGTGGATTATATGAAGAGCATTGGTAAACTCGGCGGACAAAATAAAGTAGCCAGGCTATCAAACGACCGCAAGATCGCCGATGCCATAAAAGCCTATACTGTTAAAAATACCTGAAAGATTGCGGGCAACTAAAATCAGGCTGGGCTGAGACCAGTCCTGGTAAAGGTTTTCCCTGATCGGCACGATCCAGATTCCCATCCCGGTAATTGCTTTACAGATTTATTACAGTAAATTGCCCCACATATATAAATATTTCAAAATAAAACCCTTGATATGGCAGGAGCTGATGCTAAAAAACGCATAGCCATTTTTGGTTCTACCGGTTCTATCGGCACCCAGGCACTTGAAGTGATTCGTTCGCATACCGACATCCTGGAAGTGGAGATTCTCACCGCCCAAACGAATGACGAATTGCTCATCACGCAGGCCATGGAATTCAGGCCCAATGCGGTTGTTATTGGAGATGATAAAAAATACGAAAAAGTAAAAGCAGCATTGGCTGCAACTGATATAAAAGTTTTTTGTGGTGAAGAAGCCCTCGAAGAAGTAGCCGATTTTGATACGTACGACGTGATGATCGCTGCCATTGTTGGATTTGCCGGACTGAAACCCACCCTGAAAGCAGTTTCAAAAGGAAAAGTGATCGCCCTGGCGAACAAAGAAACGTTGGTAGTGGCAGGTGATATCGTGATGCAGATGGCCCTCGACAATCGTTCGCCTATCATCCCTGTTGACAGTGAACATTCCGCCATCTTTCAATGCCTGGTCGGCGAAGCCAGGAACCCGATCGAACGCATCATATTAACAGCAAGTGGCGGACCATTTCTCGGAAAGAAGCCAAACTTCCTGGTGAATGTTAAACGCGATCATGCGCTGCAACATCCCAACTGGAGTATGGGCGCCAAGATCACAATCGACTCTGCAACCCTCATGAATAAAGGGCTTGAGATGATAGAAGCCAAATGGCTCTTCAACCTTCAGCCAGAACAGATAGAAGTGGTGATACACCCGCAAAGCGTGATTCACAGTATGGTGCAGTTTGAAGATGGCAGCATCAAGGCGCAAATGGGTTTGCCCGATATGAAGCTTCCGATTCAGTACGCCCTGGGTTTTCCTCAAAGGATTAAAAATGATTTTCCCCGGTTGAATTTCAGGCGTTATCCCGCCCTCAATTTTGAGGAACCCGACTTTAAAACATTCCGAAATCTCGGCCTGGCCATTGAAGCCCTGCAAAAAGGAGGAAACACTGCCTGTGTTCTGAATGCAGCCAATGAAATTGCGGTTTGGGCATTCCTGAAAAACAGGATCGGATTCCTTGATATCACGGCTGTTGTGGAAAAAACCATGCAGCACATCACTTACATCAAAAAACCAACCTTACAGGAATATTTTGACAGCGATGGTGAGGCCCGTAACTTTGCCGCTTCGTTGATGAAACTTTAATAACACAATGAGTTGATCTCGTTTTTGAAAAGGAATATTTGAAAGTAAAGATCCTTCAACAAACGAATTTTACATAACAATAAAATTTACCCTCGCAGGGTTTGGCTTTATGACATTATTAGCTATCGATTGGTCGAGTGTTGGATTAAAAGCGGCGCAATTATTATTATCTCTTTCCATACTTGTTTTACTGCACGAGTTCGGGCATTATATCACTGCCAAATGGTTTAAATGCCGGGTAGAAAAATTTTACTTATTCTTTGATCCATGGTTTTCGATTTTTAAAAAGAAGATCGGCGATACCGAGTACGGCATAGGCTGGTTGCCATTGGGTGGTTATGTGAAGATCGCCGGCATGGTAGATGAGAGCATGGACAAAGAACAGTTGAAATTACCTCCACAGCCCTGGGAATTCAGGAGCAAGCCGGCCTGGCAACGGCTGATCATCATGATCGGTGGCGTTACTGTAAATATTTTACTCGCTTTCATCATTTATGCAGGTATACTAATGGTTTGGGGCGAAAAGAAAGTACCTTCTTCATCATTGAAATATGGTTTTGCCTTCAATGATCCCATCTTTAAAGAACTTGGATTTAAAAACGGAGATAAATTACTGGCTGTAGATAATAAACCAGTAGACGAATTTACCGAAACCATCAAGAAGTTATTGATCGTAGACAGTACGGTTACGATTATACGCGAAGGTCAGCAAATGACCCTGCAAATGCCGGTCGACCTGATCGGTAAACTTGTTGAAAAAAGAAAACAAGCTCCGGGCCCGATGATCAGTCCGCGGGTACCCGTTATCGTTGCTGATGTACAGGATACCAGCGATGCCTATGCAGCAGGGTTAAGAAAAGGGGATGTGATCATGCAGATCGACAGTGTAAATACCCAATTTTATGATGAGTTTGAAGCTGTGATGGCCAAACATAAGAAAGGAGATGAGATCAACCTGTCAATAAACAGGAACAACGAGCCCATCAATATTAAAACCCGCCTGGTAGAAGGTGGAAAGATCGGATTCTATCCTCCACGCACACCCCAGGAATTTGATAGTCTTGGCATTTATAAATACACGGTTAAGAAATACGGTTTCTTCGAAGCTATTCCTGCCGGTGTTAGGCGTGCAGGCAGTGAATTGAAATTTTACATCGACCAGTTTAAAAAGATATTATCGCCTTCAACCGGTGCCTACAAAGGTGTCGGTGGCTTTAAAGCCATGGGTTCTGTTTTCTCCGGTACAGGCTGGGATTGGGAACACTTCTGGACGATCACTGCATTCTTCTCCATCGTACTCGCTTTCATGAATCTCTTGCCCATACCTGCGCTTGATGGAGGTCATGTGCTGTTCACCCTCATTGAAATGATCACCGGCCGCAAGCCCAGTGAAAAATTCCTTGAATATGCCCAGATCGCCGGCATGGTGCTGTTACTTGCGCTGATGCTCTATGCCAATGGGAATGATTGGTTTGGATGGGGAAGAGGGAGATAGGGAATGTAGAATATTGAATGTAAAACAATGAATGTAGAATGATTTGGCAGTGTGGGTGAGGCTGGATACGTGATACAGGATGCAGGATACAGGATACAGGATGCAAGATGATAAAGCTTTGACCCAGGATACTATTTCAAATAAATAATACTCTTCAACCGAAGGAATTATTAATTATTAATTCTCAATTCCTAATTAATAACCTCCGTTCACAACATTTTCCTTTTCAAACCAAATGCTTCCAGTAATTTTACAGCATGCTTAAAACGCTGAAAATTCTGCAGAATTCGCTCAAGCTTACTTTCCAGGAATTGAAGGTAAACAAGATGCGTACAGCGCTCAGTTTAACGGGGGTTGCCTTTGGCATTTTCTGCATCATCGGTGTATTGGCAACTGTAAACAGTCTTGAACAGAATATACAGAACCAGGTAAAAAGCCTGGGCAGTAATACCATCTACATAGATAAATGGGAGTATAGTGGCGGTCCGGATAAACCCTTTTGGAAATACCGTGCCCGCCCGGTGATGGAATACAAAGAAGCGGCCCTGCTGAAAGAGCGTTCAACCCTTACCGAAGAAGTGACTTTTTTGATGCAGACAGGCGGGAATGTTTCTCATAAAGACGACCTGTTGCAGAATGTGGCAGTATATGGTATTAATGAAGCGCAGATCGCCATTCAACCCATTAAATTTGAAGTGGGCAGGTATTTTTCGGCCAGTGAATTCAATGCCGGCAACCCGGTGTGCATCATTGGATATGTGAACGCAGAAAACCTTTTTGGAATGGCTGAAAGGGCCATGGGGCGCCAGGTAGAAGTGAAAGGTAAGAAGGCTACCGTTATTGGTGTTATAAAAAAAGAAGGGAAAAATTTCATTGGATGGGATTATGATAATTGTATCATGTTTCCTTATAAGTTCTGCAGGCAGTTATATGAAGAAAAAAATGCCAATCCTATACTCATTGTAAAAGGAAAACAAAACATTGCAGTAGAAGCATTGAGTGATGAATTGAGGGGGATCATGCGGCAGATTCGCAAACTGAGTCCTACAGAAGAAGATAATTTCTCCCTCAACAGCGTGGAGGCCTTCAGTAAAGCCATTTCAGAATCATTTGTTACCATCAACATTGTAGGTTCCATCATCGGGGGCATCAGCCTCATTGTGGGCATGTTTGGCATTGCCAATATCATGTTTGTAACGGTAAAGGAACGTACACCGGTGATCGGCTTAAAGAAAGCGATCGGTGCAAAAAAATCAACCATTCTTTTCGAATTCCTGATGGAAGCTGCATTGCTCTGCCTCATCGGTGGCGCATTCGGTCTTCTCTTCGTGTATATATTAACGTTAATTCTGTCGGGCCCGTTGAATTTCCCGGTATTTATCTCGCTGCCCATGCTGGTAGCTACGGTGATCATTTGCCTGGTCGTTGGTATATTAGCTGGTATCATCCCTGCATCGCAGGCCGCTAAGATGGATCCGGTGGTGGCGATTAGGAGTTGATTTGAAGATTATTTGATTTGAAGATGAATTGATTTGAAGATTTGATAATTTGAAAATGAATTGATTTGAAGATTTGATGATTTGAAAATGATTCGATTTGAAGATTTGATAATTTGAAAATGATTCGATTTGATAATTTGAAGATAAATTGATCATTTGAGACAGTACTTAATATGCAACTATTCATAAACAACAAACAACAATCAATATTCAATAGTCAACGTTCACCCTTAAATGTCCTGAACGTCCTGAACCTCTCGAACGCCTTAAACCCTTAAACCCTTAAACCCTTAAACCCTTAAACCCTTCAACCCTTCAACCTCACACCCCCTTGCCAACCATCCTTGCCATAGAATCTTCCTGCGATGAAACTGCCGCTTCAGTTTGTACAGACGGGCGGATATTGTCTAACGTTATTGCAACGCAGAAAATACACGAACAATATGGTGGCGTAGTACCCGAACTGGCCAGCAGGGCGCATATGCAGCATATTGTTCCTGTTGTAGACCAGGCTTTAAAACAGTCCGGATGCAGCTTGCAGCAGTTGGATGCCATCGCTTTTACCTCGGCGCCCGGGTTGATTGGGGCCTTGCTGGTAGGTGCACAGTTTGCCAAGTCATTGGCCCTGGCCCTGGATAAACCCCTTATAGCAGTGCATCATATGCAGGCGCATGTAGTGGCAAACCTGATAGATGACCGCAAGCCGGCGTTTCCATTTTTATGCCTTACCGTTAGTGGCGGACATACACAGATCGTATTGTGTGAATCGCCAACAAAAATGAATGTGATCGGCCAAACGATTGATGATGCTGCAGGAGAGGCATTTGATAAAACGGCCAAGATGTTGGGCCTTCCATATCCTGGTGGTCCGCTGATAGATAAATATGCGGCTAACGGTAACCCTTATGCGTATAAATTTCCGGAACCACAGATGCAGGGACTGGATTTTAGTTTTTCTGGCTTAAAAACCTCCATCTTATATTTTTTGCAGAACGCCGGTACCAGTCTGGTATTCAAAGAAAGTTTTTCGGCTACTGAAGAAGAACGTAATCAGTTTAAGGAAACACATATGGCCGATATCTGTGCGTCTGTGCAACACCGTATAGTGACCATCTTATTGAATAAATTGAAGAAAGCATCTGAACAAACCGGAATCAAAGACATCTGCATTGCCGGTGGCGTAAGTGCCAACAGCGGACTTCGCAAAGGTTTACAGCAACTGGGTGAGGAGCAGGGATGGAATACGTTCATACCTGCCTTTCAGTATTGCACCGACAATGCGGCAATGATCGCCATCACGGCCTATTATAAATATCTTGAAAATGATTTTGCCCCCCTCGATATAGAACCCAGCGCCCGGGCTGAATGGTGATGCCTTGCATGATCGTATCTTTGCTTCGTATATGTCTAATCCTTTTTTTCATTTCAAACAATTCAACATACAGCAGGACAGATGTGCCATGAAAGTGTGTACCGATGCCTGCATATTGGGAGCTTATGCCGCTGGTAAGTTTTCTGTCAATCAGCCTGCCATGCAACGTATACTCGATATTGGTTGTGGCACTGGTTTACTAAGCCTGATGACGGCGCAGAAAATTCCTGCAATCATTGATGCGATTGAAATTGACGAATCAGCAGCTTCCCAGGCAATGGAAAATGTGCATCAAAGCAAATGGAAGGATCAGGTAAGTGTTCATCATATCTCCCTGCAATCATTTCATCCGGTAGCGCCCTATGATCTCATCATCAGCAACCCGCCTTTTTTTGAAAACGACCTGAAGAGTGGGGATTCGATGAAGAATAAAGCGAAGCACGACATTACCTTATCAATTGAAGAGATCATTACTTTCGCAGCTGAAAATTTATCAGCAAATGGGTGTCTCGTATTGCTCTTGCCTTATCATCGTAGCAATGAAGTTGAACAAATGGCGGTTCAACAAAACTTATATCTAATAGAAAAATTGTTTGTGAAGCATGCCGAAACGCATCCGTATTTCAGATCGATATTTCAGTTTTCAAAATCAAAGCCGGCGACAGATCCTCTAATACGTGAATTAGTGATCTATGATTCGGAAAAGCAGTACTCTCCTGCATTTCAAAGCCTGCTGGCAGATTATTATCTGAAATTATAATGCTTTCTTTTAGTCAATGCATGATGATCAATGCTCCAGGTCAGCGCCATAGGCATAATCGTGCATGTATTCGTAGTCGTTAGTTAATACCCCGCCCTTAACGATCGTTGCATGATCTATGATTCTGCTGTTACCTTCGAACAGATCTTTCAGCACGTGTTTGATCAGTTGTTCACCGAAATAGCGGCTGGCATCGCGGGGAAGTTCGTTTGGTAGATTTCCCACAGCCATCACATCTACCGAACCCTGTTGGTACGGCGCTGTTTTTTCAAAAGTTTTTTTATCTACACCATAGACAGGATTTTCAATGGTAGAATCCCCGATATTGCAGGGAACAGATCCACCCATATCATCGGTGATGTCGGCAATGGTTTGTATCCTGAAGTCATCGCGACGGATATCTTCCATATTAAACAAACGGGGAATGTTCTTTTCCCAATAAATTCCATTCATCAATATATCGGTATGGGATAAGTATTCAGGAAAGAGGCAGGTATATTCGTTTGGATGATGATGAAAATGTTCGCGGCTGTAGTTACCGTTGATTGTATGTTTATACAAATCGGCTCCTTTCAGGTGCACATAAACAGGGTAGGCGAATGTTTTTTCCAGGTACTCATCTGGTTCCACCTCATGTATGCCCAGCAGGTTCATGATCTCGAGTACACCATGAGCCACTCTGCCACTACCCGTAACCGCTAACTTAAGTTCGGGAAGCTTTAATCCGAAATAAGTATGCACGAGGTATTGAAAATTCTTAGTTGCGTTTACACGGTCCAGTTGGTATTGCCCCGTTCTTTTACCAAATGCCATCATACCATTGTGGGCTCCAACGATACCGGCGAAGAATCCAAAACCGATGATCCTTTTTCCATCTTCATGTTCGAGGCATTCGTAATCGATGAGGGTGATCTTGCGGGCGATGATCTCTTTGAGCAGGTGTTGGTTATAGGGTTGTAATTTTTTAGTATGGGAAAAAAACAGGTACGTTTTACCATCCATCAGCATATCAATGGGAACTTCCTTGATACCGAGTAGAATATCGCATTCGCTGAGATCTTCTTTCACCTCTACGCCGGCCATTTGGTATTCTTTATCACTGAAGCATCGGGTATTGCAGTTTTGTACAATAACCCTGACATTAGGTTGATTCTTATTTATCCACTTGCAGTGAGCGGGGGTAAGGGCCACGCGGTTGTCTGCCGGGATTTTGCCTTCCCTGATTAATCCGATAGTAAGCATTCGTTCAAATTTGGCGCAATTTACCATTAACATTTTACAATTTCTGGTTACGGGGCTACATTTGCAGGATGAATTATTTTGAACTGTTTGATATACCCATTGCGCCTACCGTGAAAAAGGCTTTATTAGCGGAAAAATATTTTGCATTACAGAAGAAAAGTCACCCCGATTTTTTCAGCCAGTCTAACGAAGCGGAGCAGGAGCAGGCTCTGGACCAGTCGGCCGACATCAACAAGGCCTTTACCATTTTCCGGGATGATCAGAAAACGATTGAATATTTTCTGCAGGTGACGGGGCATATTGCTGCGAATGAGAAGTATGAATTGGATCCTGCCTTTTTGATGGAGATGATGGAGATGAATGAAACGTTGATGGAGGAGGAAGAGGCCGAGGCCAGGAAGCGAGTGGCGGATTATGAAGAAACTTTATATGATGAAATAGCGCCAATCCTGGAGGGTTACCAGGCAGGGGTACAGAATGCAGGTCAGATGGAACTTTTGAAGGGGTATTACTACAAGAAAAAATATTTGCGGCGTATTTTGGACAGGTTAGCTGATTAATGTAATATTGCCTCCCGATTTCAATTGCCCAGATGGCGGAATTGGTAGACGCAACAGACTCAAAATCTGTCGTTCGCAAGGATGTGCAGGTTCGATTCCTGTTCTGGGCACGAGTTAAAGAAAGGCAATTCCGTCAGGGTTGCCTTTTTTCTTTGTGTAAAATTCAAATATTATATTTTTTCTTAATTTTCATTGTCGCAATAACCAAAAAATTCATTTCTTTCAAAATCTATTGTTTACGTGGCTTTTCTGCAAATAATTGGTTTTGTTAATTGCGTATATTTAATTGTTAGCTGAAATTTTTTTGACCATTTCAATTCTATATAGATTTTATGACGCACAGCAAAATCATCGACTTCGTCAAATGTTTACTTTGCTTTCTCATAATGTCGTGCAATTTGGGAAAGGAGCAAAAAAGAAAGGTATTATTAGAATCACAGATTGGTACTTATATTTTGGATACAACTAAAACATCATTAACTGGATATAGGGATAGTTTTGATAAGTATAAATCACTTACGATAACTTTTAGCAAAGATTCATTTTACTTAAATCAAAAAGTTCCATTCATATTCGATAGTATTGGAACATGGACTGTTTCTGAAGGAGGTGTGGAAGACTGGAACTGGTTGTACTACAAAAGTAATCCAAACATTAGCACTCAATTCACTGAACCTTGGACAACCGATTCTGTGTTTTACCTGAACAGTGTAACGCCGCAAAAGGGACAGGTTGCTATCAATGTAATTTATTTTAAGAAAATGAAGTAAGCAAAACTTCAGCTAACAAAAGCATTGGCAAAATTCGGGCGGACAGTCAAATGCTGAGCATTTGATCTCTACCAATCAGTGGTTATAGGCCTGACATTTTCTAATCCGCCAGCAGATGTTGGCTACGCTCTTACTCTGCTGGCTGGTTTGGTGGTTCCATCAAAATTTCCGTTCTTTAATAAGAGTATCGGCCAGGCGGACAAAGCAACAAATTCCCAAACCTCGCCAATGCTCGACGTTAGCCATAATTATTACGCCGGTTCAACATTCTAACGCAACGTTAAGACAAAATTCTTAGCTTGTATGATGGATAAAAAGTACGGTCGAATGACCCTCCCAGAGCGTATTGAAATAGAAAAACAACTCAGCCATAAGAAGAGTTTATCTGAGATTG
>JAKQKY010000077.1 GCA_029560415.1 Bacteroidota bacterium
ACGGTATACTGGATAACCAATAGCTCTAAACGTATTTACACCGCTTAAATTGTGCATAAACTGGGGGTTTATCCGTATTTCCGGAATTTCAAAAATAAGACTAAAAGCCCTTAAAAGTCCATTTATTAAAGGCCTTTTGCTGTTTTAAAGATGCCCTGGTTGAACAATTGGCTGCATAAGAGCCCGATTTGTCTTTGTATTTCTCAATTCTATTAACGTAATCGGCTATAATTCAGATTTTCTGCTCATTTTTGCAGTCCATTATTTAATACCATATACCAAACAGGATGAGCGATCTGATCAAGGAACTGCAATGGAGAGGAATGATACAGGATATTATGCCTGGAACGGCCGAACAATTATTGAAGGAAATGACCACTGGTTATGTGGGTTTTGACCCAACGGCAGACAGCCTTCATATCGGTAGCCTGGTACCCATCCTGTTGTTGGTACACCTGCAAAAAGCCGGTCACAAGCCTATTGCGCTGGTGGGTGGTGCTACAGGAATGGTGGGCGATCCCAGTGGTAAAAGCGAAGAAAGGAACCTGTTGAGTGAAGACGTGCTCAACCACAATGTGGCCGGGATAAAGGCCCAGCTGGAGAAATACCTTGATTTCAACCCTGCCCTTCCCAATGCCGCGGAGATGGTGAATAATTACGACTGGTTCAAAGGGATCAGTTTCCTGGAATTTATAAGGGATGCTGGCAAGCATATTACCGTGAATTATATGATGGCCAAGGATAGTGTGAAAAAAAGGCTTGAAAGTGAGAATGGCATGTCATTTACTGAGTTCACTTACCAGTTGGTACAGGGATATGATTTTTACTGGCTTCATACGCATAAGCACACCAGGCTGCAGATGGGCGGCAGCGACCAATGGGGCAATATCGTAACGGGTACCGAACTCATTCGCCGTAAATCAGGTGGTGAAGCATTTGCGTTTACCTGTCCACTTATAAAAAAAGCCGATGGGGGCAAATTCGGTAAAACCGAAAAAGGAAATATCTGGCTCGATGCTGAAAAAACCACCCCCTATCAATTCTACCAGTTCTGGTTAAACGCTTCTGACAGTGATGCAGAAACCTGGATCAAGATCTTTACATTTTTAACGAAAGATGAGATCGACAGCATACTGCAGCAACATCAGCAAAATGCATCGGAAAGGGTGCTTCAAAAAAAACTGGCCGAACAGGTCACTATGTTTGTGCATGGCGAAGCTGCATTGAATGTTGCCCTGGAAACAACCGCCAAATTATTTGCCAACCAGAAAGCCCCGGCCGATTCATTGAGTGAAGAAGACCTTGGCTCGATAGAGGGCATTGTACGATCAACCTATGATGCAAGCAAAATAAAGGAAGGCGTTGATATACTCGTTTTTTTAACCGATACAGCTATATTCGACAGCAAAGGTGCAGCCCGCAAAATGTTACAGAATGGGGGTATCAGTATCAACCGTGTCAAAATCACCGATGCGCAAATGAAAGTAGGCAGTGATCATTTGTTGCATGATAAATATATCCTAGTGCAGGTTGGCAAGAAAAATTATTACCTCGTAACCATTTCCTGATAAGCATAACAATGGCTTTATAAGTCGTTCTGACAGATCTTACAAAATCTGTTAACTTAGCCCATGCGCCAAACTGTTGCAACGGCAAATAATAATGAGCTTTCATCCATAAACAATGCGCCTGTTTACCTGCCTGGTTTAAATGGACTAAGGGCGATCGCTGCATTGGCCGTTGTTGTTTCCCATACTACCCTTGCGTTGGACGAGTTTGGTTTGGATCCCAATATTTTTGGTGCTGATATGGAGGGTAAGGCCAGGGGCCTCGACCTTGCTGGAAATGGCGTGACCATTTTTTTTGTATTAAGTGGATTTCTCATCAGTTTTTTATTGATGAAGGAAAAAGAAATTCATCCTTTGAAGATCAAAGATTTTTATATCAGGCGTGCCTTGCGCATCTGGCCTTTGTATTACCTGTACCTGGCGCTGGCATTGTTAACGGCCTTTTTATATCACATTCCGATTAACAGGGAAATGATCTTTCCATATGTATTTATGGCTGCTAACATCCCTTTCATCTTACAAATGACATTGCCTTTTTTGTCGCATTACTGGTCACTGGGAGTGGAAGAACAATTCTATCTTTTCTTTCCGCAGCTGGCCCGTTTATCCAATAAGCGCTTGTTGAATACCTCACTGATCCTGATAGGATTTTTTCTTTTACTGAAAGTGCTTTGCTGGTTTCTGCAGAAGAAATACGGTTATGAAATTCCATTGGCAACGATAACGGTTACCCGCTTTCATGTGATGTTGATGGGAGTGGTTGCAGCTATTTTATATTACCAGGAAAACAAACTATTCTTGCTGGTCAGTACACATAAAGTAACGCAGGCATTGGCCTGGATCGGTTTAATATTCATCGCCATGAACAGGTTTCACTTTGCATCGGTGATTGATGGGGAACTGGTAGCATTGATTGCCGTTGTGCTCATCATGGGCCAGGTAACCAAGCGCAACCCTATCATCAATCTCGAAAACCGGGTATGCGATTTCATTGGTAAGATCTCTTATGGTATCTACGTGATTCATCCCTTGCTGATATTTTATGTGGCCCAGGTAACCGGCAAACTATCGAGTCAAACTTTCATTAATTATTTATTCGTGTATACCATCATCCTCCTCGCAACTATTGTTGTAGCTTATCTCTCCTATACATATTATGAAAAACCTTTCCTGCGGTGGAAGCAAAAGTTCACGACGATAAAAAGCGCCGCATCGATGCAGCGACTATGATAAAATATATTTAATGTGGAATGCAATGGATTAATCTAAAAAAGACAATAGTTATTTGAAACTCTTTTAGAAATTTCATCTCTTACTTTTTTGTTTTCCCCTAAGGGCCTCTTCGCTCATCAGCATGGGTAAATCCTCATTGAATGATATACTAGCTTTTTATTTAATTGACTTATATTTCATTTCTTACTGTTCTTTTTACTTGATCCCCGAGATCCGCTTCGCTCTTCGGGGCAGGCAAAAAAGAACCAAAAAATCAAGAACGAATTATATACAACTCCCGATAGCAATCGGGATTCAGTAGCTTTGTTCAACTTCAGTTCTCCGGTAGCATCAACTTCGGATCGCTACTCTTAAGTTCGTGAGCGTTTTCTATTAGGAAGCAGAAATAATTTTATACTATTTTTTTTCTCTGTGCCTCTGTGCCTCTGTGCCTTCGTGTCCCTGTGTTTCAAAAATGGAAAAATCTCTGACTCAAGTCATTCAGTATATATTATGCATTATCCTGACATATCGAGATGTCAAAATTGTATTTAATAGCACAATACGTTATTTCTTTTTATGTAAAGCGATTACACGACCAGGTTAGTTTACCAGCCCTGTATATTGCCTGGTCACATTTTTGATGATATACCCACTTATCCATCCCACATAAGCATATTTAGGATACACAAATTTTTTGGTGGGGTTGATGGTATTGACCTGCTGAATGAGTTCATCGAGCCAGATGGCGCCGGCTAACATGGCCCGCTGGTCGTAGGTTTTTAATACGCGGTTTATATTCCTTAGAGAGGCTTTAGCATCTTCGGTATTTGAGATCAGCGTAACGTCGGGTTGCGTCACATCTTCAAAATTTGAATAAATAAGTTTTCTGAATTCGGCAATGTCGTGGCTGGTGATTTCGATATAATTATTGCTGATGCTTTGCGGGTGCATGAGCGATGCGATGGCCCATACGATACCGCCCGATAAATAAACAATGTCCCTGGATTTGAATTCACGTTTATTGGCGAACTCGTACACCATCAACCTGCCCAGGCTGTCTTTCATGATCTGTTCGGCAGTTTTCAGGTATTCATTCAGGTCGCCCTGGGCGCCTAACTGGCGGGATTCGATCAGTCGTTGAAATGATTTTGTTCCCAATGGAAATGTAACAGGCACAAACTGCTTATTAGCATTGAAATAACCACCTTTGGTATTTCCTCCTCCAACATCCAACTGATCGGTATTGAAGCGATATTTCTGTGGAACAATGCCCAGGAAACTAAGTTCCGATTCCTGTGCGGCTGTTACATACGTGATGCGGATGAGGCTATCCATGTTTTTGGGCCTGATCACGTTGGCAAAATAATCTACCTTATTATATTTATCAAGCTCCTGTTTTAATCCACTGCTGATAACGATATAGGTTCTTTTTGCGGGCACCTGGTACCTGAATTTGATGATATCGAGCAACAGGGAAATGGCGTCTTCGGTTTCCTTTTCACTTTGATAAGATAAGGATGCAGCGTCGGTATTGATGGCTGTATCAGCTTTCAGGCTATAATCATACTCACGGTCTTTGCTCAGTTTCACTTCAATTACACTAAGCTTGATACCCTTGGCCCCGATCTCTACACCGGCATACAATTCTCCGATTCCCTGTACACTTTTCAATAAACTTTCAACGATATTGGCAATCACACTGAGGCCCTGGCTCCTGTATAATTTGATGGCTACCCGGTAAGCAACGATGGCTTTTTCGGGCTGATCGGTCTTGGTATATAAATTACCCAATCCTTCCTGTGCAAATGCCTGGCAATAGAGATCATTGCTGGCCCTTGACTTTTCCAATCCTTTTTTAAAATATTCTTCTGCGGCATCAAATTGCTGCGCTTCCATGAGAGAGGTGGCGGTCTTAAGCATTCGGAAAGTGGCCTGGCTCCTGATATTCTGCGCATGAGCAGCCATTCCAACAAAAATAAATAAGAGAAACAGCCCTTTTTTAATTGACATCGGTGTTGATTTTTGATTGGCAAAACAAAAACTTCCGGCCTTTTTGAGCAGGCAGAAGCATGATTGTAGGGGTTGAGCAGTTTGTTTTAAAAGATTTGGATTTAACCACCGGCGGGCTAAAGTACCGCCGATTTGGGCGATGAAGGTAAAAATATTCGCTGCGACAAGTTAAAAAAATCAGGGGCAATTGTAAACAGCTTTTCAACATATCAATAGGTTCTGCCACATTTCCGGCCATCGCCAACAGGCGTATTTAGTGATTTATAAGACAGCAGCTTCAATAAACATATCCGTGATACCGGTTTAAAAAACAACTGCATGATAGACGATAAATATAAAAACTGTGCTTCGCTGAAGAAATGAGTAAAAACGATTTGGAAACCTGGTGTGGAAAGCATTCGCTTTTATTTGCCACACCCTCAATCCCACTCCTGAAGAAGAGGGAGGCATTGGGCATTTTGGATTGCCGCCTTGTATAACCCAATAAAAAAAGCGCCCGTAGAAAACGAACGCAGATTTGCAATGTATAAACCACTTTTTTAAACTTCTTTTTTATAACAGGATGCTTTATTCCACGTGCACCTGCTTTTTGATCACCGATCCTTCATTGATCTCGGGAACGAATAAACGCTCATGAAACATGTATCCATTCCCTTTTTCGCAGAAATGTACTTTCAGGTTTTCAATACTGATGGGATTGCCATCGGGAATATCGGCAATGTTGCTGTGCCGAATGTCATGCCCGTCTACGATCATCACCAGCCCGCTGCCGATGGCTTCCATTTTGTTTCCATCTGTGATCAGCATACCTGTATCTTCACCCAAACCTATGCCTATACAGGAAGGGTTAGACGCAATGGCCTGTGCCAGCCTGCCAAAACGGCCCCTCTTTTCGAAATGTGAGTCAAAGATCACATCGTCCATAAAACCAAGCCCCGTTGTGATCTTCACTTCGCCTTTTAAATGCGCCCGGGTAGCATTGCCTTCATAGATCATAGTATTGCTCATGGCCATGGCGCCGGCAGAAGTACCTGCAACCATAAAATGACTTTCGGTATGGTAACGTTGTAAAACGATCTCCAGGAATTTTGTTCCGCCAAACGTACTGGTAAGCCGCATCTGGTTACCACCGCTGAACATAACGGCATCACATTGTTTGATGCGGGCAAGGAATTCTTCATGCCCTGCATCGGCCCTGTTGCGGATATTCATCACGCCTACATCGGTACAACCGATCTTTCCAAAAGCGGTGAGGTAATTTTCTCCAACTTCTACTGGAATCATGCTGGCAGTGGTCACCACTTCGATACGGGTACTTGGGCCACCGGTTTCTTCCACGATCCTCCTGAGGATACCTAGCTCAAAAAAATTAAGATTATTGCGGTGGATCTCTCCTGTTTCAAGGTCGGTTCCTTTATCTTCTGCACCACCAATGGCGAGTAGCTTTCCTTTAGCAAATTCCATCAAATCATTTTTATGATTAACGCAAAAGTAAGGCAAATCGTATTTGACATGCTTTCGAAACTTATCCAGCTATGTTAATTAGTATGAATCCTTTATAAAATTAACAAGCCATTTATTTTATTTAAGGAAGCGATTTAGTTTTTGCGAAGCAAGCGGATTTAGTTAATTTCCGATTTGCCGGAAAATAGCCTGGATTAACAGGCCCATCATCAAAACAACATAAGCAATATGAAGATTGTAGAAATTAAGATCCTCAGGGGACCCAACTACTGGAGTGTAAACCGCAATAAGCTGATCCAGATGAAGCTGGACCTGGAAGAAAAAGAAAAGATGCCCACCAATGCCATTCCCGGATTCAGGGAAAGACTCGAGGCGCTTTTGCCTTCGCTGGTTGAACATCGCTGCAGTGTAGGTACCCGTGGCGGCTTTTTTGAAAGAGTAGAGGAAGGCACGTGGATGGGGCACGTTATTGAACATATTGCCCTCGAAATACAAACCCTGGCGGGGATGGATACGGGCTTTGGCCGTACCAGGGGCACCGGCAAAGACGGTGAATATTATGTATGTTTTAGTTATATGGAGGAAGATGCGGGTGTGTACGCTGCAAAGGCCGCCGTTCGCATTGCACATGCCCTGATCTTTGAAGAACCCTATACCCTGGAAGATGACATCCAGCAACTCAGGGAGATCCGGGAAGAAACCCGTCTTGGCCCCAGTACCGGTTGCATTGTAGATGAAGCCGCTAAACGGGGTATACCTTATATCAGGCTCAATAAACATTCCCTGGTACAGCTTGGGTATGGCATTCACCAGAAAAGGATACGGGCTACCATTGCCAGTACTACAGGCAATATTGCGGTAGACATTGCATGCGATAAGGAGGAAACCAAGAACCTGCTCGGAGCTGCTGAGATCCCCGTTCCAAAAGGCGATGTGGTTCGCACGGAAGAAGGATTGCAGGCTGCTGTAGACCGCATCGGGTACCCGATCGTGATCAAACCCATTGATGGCAATCACGGTAAGGGTAACACGACAAACATTACCACATGGGACCAGGCACTCACGGCTTTTGCTGCCGCCAAGGTTTATGGCCGCAGCGTGATCGTTGAAAAATACATTACTGGTTTTGATTTCAGGATACTGGTGATAGATTACAAATTCATTTGTGCAGCTTTGCGTACACCCGCCTCCGTTACCGGTGATGGAAAAAACAATATTCAGTACCTGATCGAAGAGACCAATAAAGATCCCCGTCGTGGTTACGGACATGAAAAGGTACTGACGCAGATCACCATCGACCAGTTTACCCAGAAAATGCTGGACGAAAAAAATTACTCACTGGATACCATACCCGCTAAGGGCGAACTGGTGATGTTAAAACCAACCGCTAACCTCTCAACAGGTGGCACCAGTACCGATGTTACCGATGAAGTACATCCTGCCAATATCATCATGTGCGAACGCATTGCCAAGATCATCGGGCTCGATATCTGTGGCATCGACATAATGGCCACCGATCTTCGTACACCCGTTACCGAAAACGGCGGCGCCATCCTGGAAGTGAATGCAGCACCGGGTTTCAGGATGCACATCGACCCTTCTGTTGGATTACCAAGAAACGTAGCCGAACCCGTGGTAGACATGCTCTTCCCCAAAGGAAGCGCCGGCACCATTCCCATCATTGCCATCACCGGCACCAATGGAAAAACAACCACCACCAGGCTTACGGCCCATATTGCCAAAACAGCCGGCTATAAAGTAGGTTATACCACCAGCGATGGCGTGTATATTCAAAACCAGATGATGATGAAAGGCGATTGTACAGGCCCCATTTCATCGCAGTTTGTACTGAAAGATCCCACAGTAGATTTCGCCGTACTGGAATGTGCAAGAGGAGGTATTTTAAAGAATGGACTTGCTTTCCGCAATTGTGATGTTGCCATTGTGACCAATATCAGCGCCGATCACATCGGCCTTGGCGGAATAGATTCCATGGAACAGATGGCAAAAGTGAAAGCGGTGGTACCCGAGACCGTTATTAAACATGGATATGCCATCCTCAATGCGGATGACGACCTGGTATTTGCCATGCAAAAAGGCCTCACATGTAATGTAGCTTTATTCAGCATGCATGAAAACAATCCACGCATCATTGAACATAGTAAGAAAGGTGGTTATGCAGCTGTTTTCGAAAATGGCTATATCACCATCATGAAAGGCACCTGGAAAATTCGGGTCATCAAAGTAACTGAAGTGCCGGTAACCTACGGTGGTAAAGCATTGCATAATATCATGAACTGTCTCCCTGCCGTGTTGAGTACCTATTTCTGGCGTAATATAGAAATAGAAGATATTAAGCTCGCATTGCAAACCTTCATTCCATCAGCTTCCCAGACACCGGGCAGGTTGAATATGTTCCAGTTTAAACAATTCAAATTCCTGGTAGATTTTGCGCATAACCCTGCCGGGCTGGAATTGCTTTGTGATTTTATCGGCAAGATGGATGGAGAACCTAAAGTGGGCATCATCAGTGGAACCGGCGATCGAAGGGACGAAGACATCATGGAACTTGGCCGCATCTCGGGCAGATCATTTGATGAGATCATCATCCGCCAGGATAAGAACCTCCGGGGCCGAACTGCCGAGGAAATAGTAAACCTGTTGGTAAAAGGTATCAATGAAACTAAACCAGGAGACATTCCTATTACAATCATTTATAATGAGAAGGAAGCCATAATGCATGCCTATAATACCGCCAAACCGGGTTCATTGATCACCATTATGTGCGATGTGGTGGCAGAAGCGCTCGACCTGATCAAGGCATTGAAAGAGAAAGAAGATAGCGAGTAAAGTGATTCCGGGTGTGTAAAATGGAATGTTTAAAAGACTGATATATTCCATTGCTGCAAAATACTTTTGGAACATTTTTTCACAAACCCTATTTTTGCACTCCCCTGATCAAAAAGGGGCTAAGATTGGGTTATGGTGTAAAGGTAGCACAACAGATTTTGATTCTGTTTGTCTAGGTTCGAATCCTAGTAACCCAACAAAAATTAAGTTTATTAAAAACCCGCTTTAAAAGCGGGTTTTTTGTTTGTAAAATTTATTGACCAATTTAAAGCTCTTAAAACATCAATCTTAACTCAATCGATAATTTAAACCAGGGTCAGTTCTCAACTTTTACCTTCTTCCGCTCCAGGTATTTATACATTAGATCCTTCGCACCACCATAACCAAGCTCATACATTTTGAAGATAGCAGGGTCGGTATTATTTACAAAGCTGTTGAAGTAGAAATCATTTTTACACTCTGTAGAATAATGCAAGTAAACCAACTATGCTTAATGCAAATAGAATAAAACCTGACAATATCCAGAAACGGTTATATGTTGGGAAGTTTTCAAATTTCATGTCAGCTAAAAAATTGTCTGCACAAAAAAGATATTTTATTTTGTGAGCATCCCACAGCAGCAACATCAACACTGCAAGCAACATAAGTGATGTAATGATCCATGTACCTGAAAAGTGGAGTGAAATAGTGATGACACAAATATTTGAAATGATAAAAAAGAAGAAGATTGCACCAAGTGTTGCAAAACGTTGTGTCATTAATAAGAAGGCTGCAATAACCTGTGCCCATCCAATGAAATTCCAGTAGAAGCC
>JAKQKY010000078.1 GCA_029560415.1 Bacteroidota bacterium
CCAATAAGTATATTCCTGTAAAAAGGGGAGGTACCCGTTGCCGTTACCTGCAGCAGGTAATTGCTGTTTGCATCCACTTCAAAGAACTCTTTTCCTTTGATCAGCTTTTTACTTTTCAATACGCTGTCGGGCATTTGAAAAAGAGATGCAGTGGCATTTTGAAATGGTTCCTGCTTATCATTCACTACAGCAACTTCCAAACGAATTTTCTGTGCAAGGCCATTGGCAGATATCATCAGCATTAATCCAAGCAGGTACAAACATTTTTTCATACAAAGTATACTGGCTGCCGTAATGGGCAGCCAGCTAATTTTTTAAGGTAACAGTACGTGTTTAATTTTTTTCAAATAATTCTTTCTTGTCTACTTTCTTTATCTGCAAACCTTTCTTAAGTTTTTTACTCACTACATCATACGGACCGGTTATCACTTCATCGCCTTCCTTCAGTCCTTCTGTGATCTCAATATTATTAATGTCCTGTATACCGGTTTTTACTTTTATTTGTGTTACATCGTTGTTACTATTGGTAACAAATACTACCACATCCAGTTCCTCTGCTGTAGGGGCTGCCGCTGTCAGGTCTGCCTCATCTTTTTTCTTTTCTGTTTTGAGACTGTCATTTTTTTCACGGGTGGTTACCGCGTTGATCGGGATACTGAGCACGTTTGCCTGGGTTTTTGTTTGTATGTCTGCACTGGCGCTCATTCCTGGCCTGAAGGGGAAGCTTCCTTTTCCAAGAAGGTCCATATAGCTTTCGGGCAATAAACGGATATACACTTTATATTGGGTAACATCTGTGCTGGTATTGGCGAGTGCACTTTGCGTAGCGGCTCCATTGTTACTGCTGGCGATCTGGGTAACAATACCTTTGAATTTACGATCACTATAAGCATCGATATCTATCGTGGCGCTGTCGCCCAGTTTCACTTTCGGAATATCATTTTCACCAACATCCACCCTCACTTCAATTTTCGCCATATCGGCAATGCGCAGGATCTCGGTACCTGCCATCAGGTTACTTCCCACTACGCGTTCACCTTTTTTAATGCTCAACAAACTGATCACTCCATCCATAGGCGCTACTACAGCAGTTCTTCCAAGATCTTTATTTGCTTTATCAAGATTCGACCGGGCACTTTGCACACTGGCCTGTCCACCTTTTATACCCTGCGTCGCAGCATTGTAATTTGCTTTTGCGCTTTTATAATTGGCATCTGCAATATTAAATTCACTCTGGCTGATCACCTTATCGTTGTATAATTTCTGCTGCATATCAAAACTGCGCTGTGCCTGCTCCATCTGTGCTTTGAGTGCGTCTAAGGCTGCCTGTGAGTTAGCCACCTGTGCCTGGCTTTGAGCAACACCGCTCGCAGCCTGGTCCCTTTGAATGCTGTAAATATCTGCATAAATGCGTGCCAGCAACTGTCCCTTCTTAACAGTATCCCCTTCCTGCACCGTTAACTCGGTGATCTCTCCGCTTATATCCGGACTTACCTTCACTTCAATTTCCGGATAGATTTTTCCGCTGGCATTCACCAGTTCTACTATGGTGCGGCGCTGTACTTTTTCTGTTGTAACACGGGTGCCTTCTTCCTTTCCAAATACTCCGGTTTTGGAAAGAACAACCAGTACAACCAATAACAGTACAACACTGATCAATATCCATTTTGCTTTCTTGCTCATATAATTCCTTTATACAATTTCTAATAAGGTTCGTTTTGGTTCAGCCTGCATTATTTTAGTCTCAAACCTAACCCTTTGTAAAATTCCAGCACTTTCATTTTAAACACATAGTCGAAACGATTGATGGTATATTCCAGTTTCGACCTTAATACATTGTTTTGTGACGTGATGAGATCAAAAGTACCCAGCATGCCAACGTCATACCTTTTTTTAGCATAGCTCATGGTAAGTTCATTGGCATCCACCGATTTTTTGCTGGCATTGAATTTTTCCAAAGCAGTTAATGCTGCCGTATATGCCTGGTAGATATCCTGTTTCAGTTTCTGATCGTCCTGTTGCTTTTGTAATTGAAGGCCTCCCAAATTCAGTTTAGATCTTTCATACATGGTACGAAGGCTTCCACCATTGAAAATAGGAACGCTTACGCTGAGGCCTATTGATTGCCTGAAGTTATCAGACAATTGATCAGTAAAATTTCTTTTGCCATACGTGTACTTTGTAAACGGCTCTATGGGATATACTTCCAGGGGCTGGTTATTTACGGTAACTGTTCCAAATGGTGCAATGAATGGAGTGGCGCTGGTAACGGAAGTAGCTTTGTTGTTGTAATTGCTTCCAAGGCTTCCGAATAATGAAAAGGTTGGATACATCGATCCCCTGGCAGCTGCAATATTTTTTTGTCCGGCTTTAATCCGGTAATCATTATACAACTGAAGTGGCTGACTTTTTAAGGCCACATTGTAAACGTATTCTGGCTGAAGGTCGGCAATGGGTTCTACCGGGATAAGTTCTACGGGGGGCGTGTCTACTTCAAACGGAGCAGCAGCATCTATGTTCATGAGCGATTTCAACGTGAGGAGAGACAGGGACACATTTCCTTTAGCAGTTATAAAATTGCTGCTGTCGGTAGAAAGCTGTGCTTCCAGTTGGCTGGCATTCAGTTCGGGTAATGCGCCTGCGTCTACCAGTTTCCGTGTGTTTCCAAGTTGTGCCAGTGTTTGTTGCACCTGGACCAGGGTGATGTTTTCCTGTTCTTTAGCGAGCAGGATCTGCAGGTAAGCATTGGCAACAGTCAATGCGATATCGTTTTTTACTTTATCTACATTGGCTTTTGCAGCCATCAGTTCCCATTGATTGGATGCAATCGTATTTCGTTTACTGTAAAAATTAAAAATGTCGGCACTCGATTGTAGCTGCAATCCCGCAGAAATATAGGTTTGTGTAATGCGACTGAAGGTGGTAGGATCCTGGTTGCTTCCACTGTTTAGGCTGGTATTACCGCTGAAACCCAGGGTAGGATACTGCGATTGTTTACTTTGCTGGTAGGTAAGCCCCGATATTTTCGCCTGTACATCACTGAGCTTAACGGAAATATTATTGGCCATTGCATATTCAATGCAGGTTTGCAGGTTCCATGTTTGCTGGGCAAATGATTGCGTGCCAAGACCCAGGAGGATAGCCACCACGAATATAGTTATGCGCATATCACAAAATTAAATCTTTACCGCTGTACTATGGCCATTCAATTTTATAAACGGTAGTTATTATTATCCAGGGATCTGTAAACTTGCCTTTGGCCCGATCACAATCAGGCCTGGTGATGCCCGATTGCATTAAATGCCAATTGAAGATCTTTCACCAGGTATGCCGGGTCTTCGAGGCCTGTATAAAGTCGGATCATGCGGTGTTCGCGGTTTGCCGCATCAAAATCGGCCTTTTTCATGCCGGCCGCCCGGGGTATGATGAGACTTTCATGGCCGCCCCAGCTCACTGCCATGAAAATATGTTGCAGGGTTTCGCAGAAATTTTCGATCTCCTGCAGATCGGTAACCCGCATCACAAAGGTCAGCAACCCGCAGGCGCCACTCATTTGCTGCCTGGCCAGTTCGTATTGGGGGAAGTTTTCATCAAAAGGAAAGATCACTTCTTCCACCCCGGGATGTTGTTTCAGGAATGCCAGCACCTCGTTGGTCGACCGGGCGATCCGCTCCAGCCTGGCCGGTAAGGTTCTTAATCCACGTATCAGCAACCAGGCATTAAATGGCTGAATCCCACTGCCGATGTTCATGTATTCGCTCTGGAATATTTTCCTGGTCATCTCATGGCTTCCGCTCAATACGCCCGCGATGGTATCGCTGTGCCCGCCAATGTACTTTGTGCCCGATTGCAGTACAATGTCGATGCCAAGGCTGATGGGTTGCTGGTATAACGGGGTGCAATAACTGTTATCGCAGATTGTAATGATGTTTTCGGCTTTGGCCAGCTCCGATACCGCCCGCAGGTCCTGGATGGCATAATCCCAACTGTTCGGACTTTCCAGGTAAATAACCCTGGTATTGGGAAGGATCGCCCTTTCAAAATTTTCGATATAACGGCCATCCACATACGAAGTGGTTACACCAAACCGCGGCAGTATATCGTTAAATAATTTTTGTGCCCAGGTATAAGGATTGGCGACACTTACAATGTGGTCGCCCGATTTTACATTGGCCAGTACCGATGCAAAGATGGCGGCAGCACCGCTGTTGAATACGAGGCAGTCTTCGGCTTTATCCAGGGCTGCCAGCTTCTTTCGTAAGATATCTACCGTTGGGTTCAGGCCGCGACTGTAGAGGTATGTTGAATATTCATCTTCAAATGCGGACCGCATCTCATCAACGGTTTTAAAGATGAAATTGCTGCTTTGCATGATGGGTGGTGCCACCGCATTGAAATAATGTTCGCGGTCTTCGGCCAACTCATTGATGATATAAGAAATGTCCATGATATGGATGGTTAGGTTGATGTAGATTTAAGAGGACTGTTTTTTCATTTTTTTCACCACGAAGAACAATGCGATGAAAGCTGCCAGGATGCCCAGGCCTGTAACACCGGTCAGCGGTTTGTCGATAAAGATGCTGCATGCCACAAACACATAAGCAACGATGAAAATAATTGGCATCAATGGATATAACTTCATCGCATAGATGCTTTTATTTTCGTTGCCCACCCGTCGTTTCCTTAAAATGAAAATGGTTGCGGCAGACAGCACCATCCCAAAGCAATCGAGGAAAATGGTGAAACTCAGGATCTCATCAAAGGTTTTTGCCCAAAATACGATCAGGGCACACATGGCGGCAAATACACTCAATGAAGTAAGGAGTACATTGGTTTTGATCGTTCTTTTTCCAAAGGTTTCGGGCAATACTTTTTCTTCGCTCATGGCCTGCATTACCCGCGGGTTGCTCATCAGCAATACATTTACATACGCCAGTACCGATAAAAAGAGGAACACCGACAGGATATTTCCGGCTGCACTGCCAAACACATGACTCGCCATCAATGAAGCGATGCCGGTAGCTGTTTTCAGGTTTTCAAATCCGATAATCCGGTAATAGGCATAATTGATGGATAAATATAATACCAGGATGATGCAGATGCCGATGAAAATTCCACGGGGGATATTCCTGGCCGGGTTTTCTACTTCTTCGCCAAAGTTGATCGACTGTTGGTAACCCCCATAGGTAAACGAAACAGCCACCAGCCCGGTACCGAATGCCTTGATGTATTCGAGCAGGGTAGGGTTAACGGTTACGGGTGACAGCAATGATGTGCCACTGTCTGCACCAACAAAGAACAGTGGTGTGATCAGGAGGATTATCATGCCAATCTTGATGATCGTAAGCACATTCTGTGTTCGGGCACTCATTTTCAGTCCCAATAAATTCACCCCATAAAAAAGCAGGATAGAGGATATGGCAATGGTCACCTGTATGCTTTGCGCCTGTTGGCTATCGGGCAAAAGTACTTTAATGATATATTCGGCACCGATCAGCGCCACACCCGCCAGCGAAGCTGCATTGGAGATAAGGATGATACAATTTACCGCAAAGGCAATGGAGGGATGATAGGCATAGGAAAAGATCTTATAATAACCACCGGTTACCGGGTAACGGCTGCCAATTTCGGCATAGGTAAGGGCGCCACATAAAGCGATCAGGCCGCCGGCCGCCCAGGCTGCAAAAAAAACGAATGGGGTTGGGGATGCAGCGGCCACATTGACGGGTGTACGAAAAATGCCCATCCCGATCACAAAACTCACCATGATCATGGTGAAATCGAACAGGTTTAGTTTTGGTTTTGGTGCCATGTTTTGAAGATACATTTTATTTGTAATGTGCCAAACCACAACCAGGGGTAAGAGTCGTTAAAAAATGGATTTCAACGCTGCAAAAACCATGATAATTGTTTACATTCGCACAAATTAAGTAACGACGTTTGCAGGCCTTACAAGGTTTAAAGAACGAACCTTTATTTAATCAAACGCATTTATTACATCATAAATAAAAACACATGAAATCTATCTTAAGAGTGGCTGTGATCGTGCTCGCCATGTTGCCTGCCATCAGCTTTGCACAAACCAAGAAAGCAGTATGGCCTGAAGCCAAAAAATTTCACTCATTTATGTCTTCCAGTTTTCATCCTACTGAAGAAGGAAATTTTGCTCCCTTGAGGAAAAATGCAGATAGCATGTATATCGCAGCCCAGGCATGGCAGTCATCTCCTATCCCGGATAATTACAAACCAAAAGAAACCCAAATGAACCTGGATATCCTGGTTAAATTGTGTGGTGACATCAGCAATGCAGTAAAAGCAAAAGCCTCTGATGAAACGTTGAAAAAACACATCATCGATGCACACGATGCCTTTCACAAACTGATGGGTGAATGTAAAAAAGAAGACTAAATATTCCGATCATATTTATTTTAATGGAAGCCGCAGTAGCACTGCGGCTTCCGCTATTTATACACATTGTTGTTGATTATTTTTTCAAGATTCCGTTTCAAAGGCTATACATTTGCTCCATATTTGGTTCCCGGATGTCCGGGATTAAAAGGGAAGTCCGGTGTAAATCCGGCGCTATCCCCGTAGCTGTAAGGTGAGTGAAAGAATGGGTCTCCAGTATTCCCATGATCATAGTAAGATCGCCTCTTTCACATTGTTGAATCTTCATACCACTGTTCCGGAATGCGGAATGGGAAGGTGTTCAACAGAAGCCGAGCCAGAAGACCTGCCAGGTACACTTAATTATCAGAAAGCTTTCGGGTGAAAGGCTGAAGACGCATAAGATCAGTTTATTTCTTAGCATCTTTCATGTATTATGCCCGCGTGTTTTCGCAACTCGTTTTTTTTGAAAAGAACCGGCATCTATATTTTATTTTTTTTATTGGCTATGCAGTGGCAGGGCGTGGTTGTGGCGCAACAGGTTGATACCCTTCCGGCAGTTAAGCTGCATTCGAAGAAACTTCCAGATGTTGTTAACCTGCCGGTGCCGGTGCAACAATTCAACAAAGCTGAGCTGGATGGATTAAACAGCCTGTCGGTAGCAGATGCGGTTAAGTTTTTTTCCGGTGTATTGGTAAAAGATTATGGCGGGATCGGCGGATTGAAAACGATCTCGGTGAGAAGCCTTGGCGCCAATCATACGGCTGTATTGTACGACGGGGTTGCAGTGGGAGATGCGCAGGGCGGACAAATAGACCTCGGAAAATTTTCGTTGGATAATATAGAATCTATCCAGTTGTTCAGTACTCAACCGCCCGATATTCTCATGCCGGCCAGGTCCTTTGCAAGTGCTTCGGTACTATCATTGCATGCACAGTCAGCCGAACGGCAATCCGGCACATTGACGCTGAAATTAAAAGGAGGATCTTTTGGATTCATCAATCCTTCCTTATCCTATCGCATGCCACTGATCGGTCATTTTAGCCAGGGTATCCAGGCAGAGTATCAACAGGCGCATGGTAAATATCCTTACATCAATTATGAAAATGGACAGTCTTCGGATAAGCGGATCAATTCTGATATAAAGTCGTACAGGATAGAATATGATGCAGCCTATATCCGCAACGACAGCAACACCGCCCGGCTAAAATTGTATTACTACGATTCAAAACGTGGCTTGCCGGGTTCGGTGATTTTGTACAATAATATTTCGGCCCAGCGGCTGAATAATAAATCATTTTTTACCCAGTTTTCCTGGAATAAAACGGTAAGGGATAGGGGCCGTTTACTGATCAATGCCAAAT
>JAKQKY010000109.1 GCA_029560415.1 Bacteroidota bacterium
CTTTGGAGAAATATATGGCCTGAACAAAGTAAAAACTGGTAAAACATTTAATCCAATTTTAAATTAAAATATTATGCAAAAAATTAAGAACAAACTCATTTTATTAAATGAGGATTATAGAATGTTGAAAGCTTATATCAAGTCAATGGTAAG
Organism: Bacteroidota bacterium; assembly: GCA_029560415.1. Taxonomy (GTDB): domain Bacteria; phylum Bacteroidota; class Bacteroidia; order Chitinophagales; family Chitinophagaceae; genus Ferruginibacter. The sequence goes on from JAKQKY010000109.1 coordinate 154, forward strand.
CGCAAAATTTATAGATAAAAATAATTTAGCGCAGTTAGAAAAGGAATTATTGAAAGGGCCTGTTCTTGTTGACAAAATAGACTTTCCTGAAGATGGGGTGTGTTTAAATTCGGAAGTTACCGTACAGGATAAATCTACAGGACGAAAACTACAATTAAAACTGGTATTGCCGGCACAGGCAAATTTGGGACTTGGCAGAATTTCTGTATTTGCTCCAATGGGAACTGCTTTAATTGGATATCGCAAAGGGCAGTTGGTAACATGGCAGATGCCGGGAGGTAAAAAGGAGTTTCTGATAGTAGATGTGCTGAATGCGAATTCCTAAATTGTCAAATATTCCTTAGAATCTTCATTTACCCCTAGTGGCGCATTACGTCCGCAGGACGTCTTGTATCTATTAAAGTAAGCAGGTCTTTGACCGCGATTTTTAAAACCAGCCATTCTTAAAAGGTACTCACATTCACTCACAAATAAAATCCCGCAAGCCAAAAGCCTACGGGATTTTAATTTGTATACATATTCTCCATGAAAGCTTTTATGCAAGCTGCTTGTTATAGCTTGGTATACTTTGCGACAGGATCGTTTCCCAATCCTTTCCGCTCGCTTCCAGGCTCAGCATCTGGTCAATCCCATTCATATGATTCTCATAAAGGGTGACGGTAATTGATTCGGATTTGTTTTTGAATGTAAACACCAGGTCGATGGATTGAGTATATCGCTCCAGCTTTGGTTTATTTTCATTACCGGCATTGATATGTCCGTATTCTTTAACCAAGGTGCAACTACGCAGGTCAGACAGGTTGATCAGGATGGGATGATCCTTGTTTTCAAATTCAAATATGACCAGCATTTTCTTCAAGCCGTCTAAGCCAATGATCTTATTGTTGAATTTTTCATGTTTGGTAAAGCTGATATGATGTTCACTGGCAATCCTGTTGAAATGATCAAAGAAAGCCTGTTCCTCCCTTCTTGTTTTGCGGGAATTAAATTTAATAAAGATCCATACAAGGGCAATAATACTGGCAACCAGTATTGTCGCAACATATAATGTTGACATAATAATAGATTAATTAGGTAATAAAATGGTAATGGCAAGGTTATCGGAACCTGCCAGGAATGATATATAAAAGAATGGAGAAGGAGAACTTACCAAAAATAATGCTCGGGAAAAATCAGCTTCAAACCTATTTGCTTGCAATAAAAATAACGGCAAACAACATATTTCAAATCTACTGTAAAAGTAGGGTTGCTTAACAGTATGGTAGTATGTACAAAATTTGTATAAGGAAAAACAATCGGCCTCAAGGTGAGTACGCTGCTATTCGTTGAAGTGATAAGGGCAGTACTTTGAGGATCGGTTGCGGAAATATTAATTTGGTTTTCCTGGAGACGGCTTTTCGTTTCTTGTATTAACGGTACATCGGGATGTACAGCAGCTATGCCTTGCGCAGGTGCAATGAAGAAGCAGGAAAACAAAAGAATACATAAAAAGCGCATGTCGCGAAGGTATTCTTTATTTCTCTGAGTTATGGTTTTCGTTTTATTATTCCCGTTATTTTGAAATTATTTAACCATTGATTCGAATGCTATATAATTCTATTCTACTGATACCTTATGATGACAAATTATTTTAACAATTTATCAGCATATTCTGAAGGCCTTTTCATCCGTTTCGGTTTAACTTTGAAACATGCCGTCAAGCATTAAACATATCAATATTCAAAGTTTGAAATCGGCCGAAGGTTGTTCGCACTTTTCCTGCGCTTTCTCACGCTTTAATAAAAAGCATCATTATTTTCCAACCTTCAAGGACTTTGATAATTATTCCCCAACCGTCATGGGGTAAAGGTTGGGGCTAATTTTTTCTTTAAATTATTTCAATTCACATTTACCGGTTTTCCCAGGCATTGAGTACGCAGCATTCATTGCCTGATTCATTACTCACAAACAGGCGTTCATCATGGTTTTTGGAGCCTGGATGACGTTTGTAACATCATATATATTTATCATGAAAATCAAAAGAGCATCTATTTCAAAACTTAGTTTCAGGCAACTTAGCCAATTAGGAACCAGGTTCAATATGTCATTTTCCAGCCATGAGCTGATTGGCAATAAGATCATCGGATTCGATGGAAAACAAAGGAAATTATTGATTACTGAAAAAAGCAACATTGTAGAGGATGCACAGATCATTGCGATAGATGATATTAAAGCGATCTCCATAAAAAAGGTTTACAATGGGATATTCGCCGGGGCATTAAAAAAGAAGCACATTGCCAATTTTTTAAACAGCATGGTATTGAAATTTGAATTAAGAAATAACAGGGAGCCCATTATATTGCAGCTGTATGAAAGTGTACTGAACAGGTTGTATGATGTAACCGGGTTGGAAAGAAGAGCCAGGAACTGGCAATTAATGCTTTCAAAATTGATTGTCATTCCGGCTAAGTAATCTGTCAGCATTTCCAATATATTCGTCACTAAATATCTATACAAGCATTTTGTTTACATTTAAATATCAGGTGCGATGATAAAGAAGCAAAGGGCCGTTTCGATGGGAGGAATGACGACAACTTTACTGGTATGCATAAACGTTATTATACTGAAAGCAGCATTTCTACATGATGATAGATTGTATTGGATACTTGTAATGACTTTGCCACTATTATTGCTGTCCATCCTGCAAAAAAGATATAGGTATTATCAACATCAACAGGATAAGCATACAAGGCCTTTTAGTAGGATCTCTCTGGGTGAAGAAAAAATCAATAAGTCATAGCATACCTGGAAATCTATCCGAAAGACAACTGATGCCGTAGTTGAACACGCAGCGGATTGAACACCTGCTCATATTACAACAGATTGAAATCCATAACGAAATACCTCTATTGTTAAGCATAACTGCATAGCCAGTTATATCGCGATCTGTTAAATTTTAATCAAATGATTAAATAATTTGGTTAAATCAAATATTTGTTTTTACATTTGTGTCGTAAATCAATCAACCATGGCTGTAAAGAAAGTGAAGCCCGCAAATGATACCTCAACGGAAGAAAAGATAAAGAATGCCGCAAGGGTCGTATTCTTTAAGAAAGGATTTGCGGCAACCCGCACCAGGGACATCGCCGAAGAGGCCGGTATCAACCTGGCACTGCTGAATTATTATTTCCGCAGCAAGGAAAAATTATTCGACATCATCATGCTCGAAACGATCATGAATTTCTTTAAGTCTATCTCCGTGGTGTTCAACATGGAAGATACCACACTCGAAAACAAAATTGAAACCATTGCTAACGGTTATATCGATCTCTTAAAAGCCAATCCCGATATACCACTCTTCCTCCTGAGCGAACTGAAAATGCAACCTGATGAATTCGTGGCCAAAATGGGGGTGAAGGAGATCGTCATGAAATCGGTTTTCTTAAAACAATTTCAACAGGGTATCAAAGAAGGAAAGATCACACCCATTCACCCGCTGCATTTTATCATCAACCTGCTGGGCATGACGGTTTTCCCCTTTGTGGCCAGCCCAATCATCAAAGGCATCGGTGATCTTTCTACCAAACAATTCAACGACCTGATGGATGAAAGAAAAAGGCTGATCCCTAAATGGATCAAAGCTATGCTGAAGGCAAAGTAAATTTTTTTAGATATAAATTAATCAAACATTTATAACAATAAATTAAAACAAATGTACAAGAACAACAAAAGATCCTTCGGATGGCTAAGGCCGGCAGCGCTGGTATTGTTGTTGGGATCTTCCAAACTGGTTATGGCACAGTCTTCTGACCGGCTTTCGATTGAGCAGTGCTACCAACTGGCCATCAAACAATATCCGCTGGTGAGGCAAAAAGCGCTCATCGAACAATCAAAACAATATTCGCTGAGCAATGCAGCTAAAGGATACTGGCCCCAACTGAGTATCAACGGGCAGGCAAGCTACCAGTCAGCCGTAACCGAAATCAGCCTGCCCGGCCTCGGCGTTCCTTCCATGAACAAGGATCAATACCGGGTCTATGCAGAAGTTTATCAATCCATCACCGATCCATTCCTCATTAAGCAACAGAAAGAACTGGTGAAAGCCAATTCGGAAACCGAGCAGCAAAAAACAGAAGTGGAATTATACCAGTTGAAAGAACGGATTAACCAGCTGTATTTCGGCATTCTCCTCATCGATGCACAGTTGCTGCAAAACAAGATTCTCAAAAACGATATCCAGGCCGGTATCGATAAAACCAATGCCGCCATTGCCAATGGTATTGCCCTGAAAAGCAATGCCGATAATTTACAGGCCGAATTATTAAAAGCCGATCAACGTACCATTGAATTAACAACAGGACGTAACGGTTACGCCGACATGCTGTCGCAGTTTGTCGGTGAAAAAATAACAACACTCAGCCCGCTTCAAACATCCATATCCGAAAATCCAACAACAACCATCAACCGCCCCGAACTGAAATTCTTTGAAGCACAGAAAAGATTCTTCCTGGTGCAGGATAAACTCATCACGGCAAAAAATATCCCCCGTGTCGGACTCTTCCTGCAAGCTGGTTATGGCCGGCCGGGACTGAATCCCTTGAGCAACGAATTTTCAGCCTACTACATCGGTGGCATTAAAATGAACTGGAATTTCGGCGGTCTTTACACTGCAAAGAAAGACCGTGCTCTTTTGAAAACAAATCGCCAGGTCATTGATGTGCAGAAGGATGTATTCCTGTTCAATACAAAACTGGCCATGACCCAACAAAACAGTGAACTGGAAAAATACCAGCAGCTCATTCGAAGTGATGAAGCCATTATCAGCCTGCGGGAAAAAGTAAAAACAACCGCACAGCATCAATTGACATTTGGTACCATCAGCAGCATTGATTACATCAGTTACGTGAATGCAGAAGACCAGGCCAGGCAACAATTATTATTTCACCAGGTGCAGGCTTCCTTAGCCCGTTACACCCTTAAAACCATTTCAGGACATGAATAAACTATTAAGCATACAAACCATGAAAGAATTTGTAAAAATCGTCATCGTTGCCAGCCTGCTGATTGCCCTGGCATCCTGCGGACGAAACAAAAATGATTTCGACGCATCCGGTTCATTTGAAGCCGATGAAGTAATTGTAAGTGCGGAACAATCTGGTAAGATCACCCGTTTAAACATTGAAGAAGGACAACTGTTGCAACCCAATGCCCTCATCGGTGAAATTGATGTCAGCAATTTACAGGTGCAGAAAGTACAGGCGAATGCATCTGTACAGGCTATCGCTGAAAAAGTAAACAGCGCAGATCCGCAGGTAGCTGTATTACAGTCGCAGATCCATGCGCAGCAAACAAAAATTCAGACACTTGATCAGCA
>JAKQKY010000142.1 GCA_029560415.1 Bacteroidota bacterium
CCTCGGCATTCAATATCGTGGCTATTTTTTTACCAATGCCCTCGATTTTGGTCAGATCTTCAACGGGTACAACTGCTTTATCAGCTTTGGGCGCCTTTGGCTTTGCTGCAGCTTTTTTTGCAGGTTCAGGAACCTCTATCACGCAATTTTCAATGGAATATCCATAGACATCAGCAAATGTCTTGGCACTGTAATCATTAACCCACCTGCCGTCGCTGAGCAAATACCTGTATTCATAGGTTTTTCCGGCAGTAAGTGCCAGTTCTGTTTTCATAGAACCATCTTCCTGCTTTTCCAGGTAAATTCCCTCTTCAGGGTTCCAGTTATTAAATTCACCAACCAATACACCAGAGGCTGCATTGGCAACTACTTCTGCCGGCAATTCAAATGATACTTTCTTTGTCATGTTCTAAATTTCTTATTATAAATGTGTTTAATTTTCTACTGGTTAATACGGCTGATGTAAAAACGTAACCCATGGCATTGTTCACATATTATTCACAGCATTTGATCTACCGGCATTTGCAGGACCATTCACTGCTTTTAAAAGCAATGATACAAATAGAAACATTCCCTGTTTAATTTAAACAAGCACCCGCTCCTGCACACTTTTTTATACAATGAACCGTGTTTTCAAAAATTCGATATCCGGAAATCACTCGTTATTTTTCTTTCATAAACGGGTAGCCGTAATCGGTAGGTGCATTGAAAGTTTCTTTGATGGTACGTGCACTCAACCAGCGATAAAGGTTTAAGATAGATCCTGCCTTATCATTGGTACCACTGGCCCTTGCGCCACCAAATGGTTGTTGACCTACCACGGCACCGGTTGGCTTATCATTGATATAAAAATTGCCTGCACTATTGCGAAGCCTGTTGGTAGCCAGTTCCACGGCAAAGCGATCCTGTGCTATCACGGCGCCGGTTAAGGCATATCCTGAAGTACTATCTACCAGTTTCAGTGTTTCTTCAAACTTGTTTTCATCGTATATATATACCGTTAGTACGGGCCCGAAAAGTTCTTCGCACATGGTCACGTATTGCGGATCGGTTGCTTCAATGATGGTTGGTTCAATGAAATATCCATCGGTTTTATCGCATTTTCCGCCAATCCAGATCTTCGCTTTGCTATCCCGTTTACGGGCTCCTTTTATATAACCTTCCAGTTTATCAAAACTTTTTTCATCGATCACTGCATTGATGAAATTGGTAAAGTCTTCTACCGTTCCCATCTTCATTGTTTTCACCTGGTCTACCAGTTTCCGTTTTACTTCAGCTGCCAGGTTGGAAGGAATATAAGCCCTGGATGCGGCTGAACATTTTTGTCCCTGGTATTCAAAAGCGCCCCTGGCCAGTGCCGTTACCAACACATCAGCATTGGCTGATTTATGAGCGATCACAAAATCTTTACCACCTGTTTCGCCAACGATACGTGGGTATGAACGGTACATGCTCATATTCTTACCGATCGTTTCCCACATTTTATTGAATACCCCTGTACTGCCGGTAAAATGAATGCCTGCAAAATCGGGATGATTGAAAACGATTTCTCCAATGGTTGGACCATCAATGAACACGAGGTTGATCACTCCATCCGGCAAGCCGGCCTCTTTTAAAATTCGCATGAACATCTGGGCGCTATACACCTGTGTATTGGCACATTTCCAGATCACTACATTTCCACACATGGCAGCACTTGTTGGGAGGTTGCCACCAATGGCTGTAAAATTGAATGGGGTTAAGGCGAATACAAAACCTTCGAGCGGACGATATTCCATACGGTTATACATACCCGCTCCGCTGATGGGTTGCTGGCGATAAATATCACTCAGGAAATGTACGTTGAAACGAAGGAAGTCGATCAATTCACAGGCCGCATCAATTTCTGCCTGGTAGGCATTTTTACTTTGTCCAAGCATGGTAGTACCGTTGATGTATGGACGATATTTACCAGCGAGCAGATCCGCTGCTTTTAAAAATATATTGGCCCGGTTCTCCCAGCTCATGTTGGCCCATTTGTCTTTTACTTTCAGAGCAGCATTAATGGCTTTGGTA
>JAKQKY010000155.1 GCA_029560415.1 Bacteroidota bacterium
CCGATGAGCGAAGCGATTTCGGGAGTACTTTTTTTGCTTGCCCCGACGAGCGAAGCGGAACTCGGGGGAGAAGCAAAAAAGTAAGAGATAAATATCTAAAAGAATTTCAAATAGTTATTCTCTTTTTTAGATTAATCAATATCACAACGCATTAAATTTATTTTAATTTATCTTACTTTCATTCCTTCTTCAATCAAGTATATGTCTAAAGTCAAAACAGCCAGGCTGATCTCCGTTGTGATTCCAATCTTATTATTCATAAGTTGTGATTCTCTTTCAAACAAAGAAAAGATCCTGGGTTCCTGGGAAACGAATTTGCATAAGAACAAAGAAGCACTGGAACCTGGGGGGAACGACAAGATTGTATTGACGTTTAAGAAAGATCAGACCGTGGAAAGTAAGATCATGCGAAATGAAACGGAAGGGTCAATAAAAGGAGCCACTTATGATTTTTCAGCCGATCAGAAAGAGCTGATCGTTTATCGCGAAGGAAAGAAAGAACGTAAAAATGTTGCTGCAATTATCAAACTCACGGATACAGAACTCACCCTGGTCGATGTTTCAGGGAGTGGCGATACATTGGAATTAAAACGAAGGGATTAAAGCATTATTGGAAATGTAGATATCTTGGTTTATTATTCTGACAACATTGGATACATTTCTTTCAGTTTTACAAATGACTGATGATAACAGGGAACAGGAACCTGGTAGCTTTCAGCTTCGGATAAAACATACTTCACCAGGGCGTCAATTTCTGTAGGTTTATTTTTTTCCAAATCAAGCTGAAATGAAGATTTTGCCTCCCCTGTAAACTTTCCTAAAAAGATGAGGTTATTTTCAATGGTATGCTCATCAATCATAATGTTCTTTGCATTTGCCAATTGCATTAATTCTGAAACAAGGCTTACAAATAGATCCTTTGCCTTGTTGGATTGCAGTATAAAAGGAAATGGGATCTTAAACAAGGCAGTAACTACCGCAGCAGGAGATACGAACATGAATTTTTTCCACAAAACGGCGCTGATATCATTTGTAAATGTTGCATCTATTCCGGCATCTGTAAATATTTTTACAAGGGATTCTCCTTTGTTATCTATTTGCCCATCTGTACCGAAGGTTAATGAGGCTGGTCCACTTAAGTGTGCCACTTTACCAGGTTCTATGATATTAGATGCGATATAAATACAACCTTGCATGAGCGTTGCGCTATTTGAAATACCAGATGCTATTCGCTCTTTTCCGCTAACGCCATTTTGGGTTGTGATGATGAATGTGTTGGATGTGATACATGCCGCATATGCGTTGACAATATCCAAAACAGCATTGTTCTTTGAACAGATGATAAATAAATCTGCCAAACCAATTTCTGAAGGATCATCAGTAGTTAAGGATGGCCTGCAGCTGAAAGTAACTCCCCCGGAAATAAGCTCCAGGCCTTTATCCCGGATAGAATTACCATGCTCACCTCTTGCAATAAAATTAATTTTCACGTGTTGACTATTGGCATAATGATATGCCAGTTTACCTCCCAGGTATCCACCTACCCCACCGATACCCGCTATTACTATGTTCATTTTTTGTGAAGTTTGCATGATCTTTAATTTATAAATTGATACTTAGCAATGTACTTATACTAGCCAGATGATGATCGTCATGCTCTGCTACAAATACCCAAAGATCCAAAATATTCATGGGAATTTTCAGCCTGGGATGCAAGGCCGATTTAAATACATCGTCATCGGTTATGCTTAACAGTGATTGAATAGATAGCTGCCTGGCATTTTGAAATTGTTGGATTAGCTCCTGTACAGATCTGGCATTATGATTCGCCTGGTTTGTCAGATTATTTTGCAGGTCTGTTGCACGTTGCTCAGCCTGGCCATCCAGCATATCCTGCAGTCTACCCTGCCATAAAGGTTCCAGTTCGGTAAGATGACCAATATGTTCTTTTACCGACCAGCCATTGTCAACGGTTTTGATCAACCTGCTATCTGGTATGCCTTTTATTTTATCGTCCAATCTCACCGCCGTACCTGATAACCGCTCAATGATCGAGGGTAAAATGAATTGGTTGTGTTGAAAATGAAAGTTCCTGTCGAACCATTTTTCCTGTTTCATATAGATGATGTTGAAGTGTTTAGATTCAGTTCCAGCAAGGTCACCGTGAGGTTCCTATGTTGTTTGGGCAGATCAGGCGTATCCGGCGTTGTATAATTTTCAATGAAGCCGAACCCGAAACTTTCATAGTATTGTACGATCTCTTTATTTTGTGCCCAGGTATCCATTCTTACATATTTCAAGCCTTTTTTTCCAGCCTGGTAAATGATCCAATGCAAAATTTTTTGAAATTGCTTTTGTCCTTTACAGGCTGGATTCACTACAATGCGATGCAGGTATACTGCTTCATGATTCTCCCGTTCTCTCCAGATCAATTCATCGGTTAAGCAAATGCTGAATACGCAAAGAATTATACCATTGCTAACGACTTTGAACTGAAGCTTATTTTTCATATCCTGCGCAATAAAGTTTTTATCATAGGTTTCCCAACCTACATAATTATTCAGCCTGATATACGCAATAGCCGCTTCAAAGAAAGAATAAATTTCCGGAAGATCTTCCACAGTAGTATTTTCTACCTGGTAATGAACACTTGTTGTAGTATGCATAATGAAATATCTTTTATAGGGATCCGATGTATAACTTTTGTACCAGTCAAGCTTAATTAAACTAAAATATTATGAGCCGGGATGATTTACCAGGTATTTCACCATGTACATGGCATCCACGTATTGTCCATTTATTTTCAGGTCTTGCTTTACCAATGCCCCCTGGCCTATGAAGCCTGCTTTCTCATAAAATTTAACTGCATTGTAATCAGACAATAAGACCCATAAGTGTATTTGTTCGAGACCTTCGAAATGCTCAATTTCATTTTGCAGGTTCATGATCAGTTGTTTTCCAATACCCATACTCCTATAGGCAGGTGTTACATACATCGTATGAAGGAAGGCTTTATGCAATGCTTTTGACCGCGTATCCCTGGCAATTGAGACAAAGCCAACCAATACTTCCTTATCTGTAAAAGCTCCCATAATAAATGTCCCTTTGATGGTTGCATACATATTCAACTGTTCGCAGAATTGTTCAACTGTTTTCCTACTTTCATCTTCATAACTTTCGCTAAAGGCATATGGAGATTCGTGCAAACTGAACAAACGAAGGGTTCTGTATTGCGCTGCATCCACCAGTTTTAGTTTTCTGAATAACATGATCGTTTATTTAGATTAGCTAACTAAATTCATTAAGCCTTACTTAATTAAATTTTCAAGCACAATGGCAGATGCTCCACCACCACCATTGCAGATAGAAGCCACTCCATAACACCCGCCTTCCTGTTGTAAAACTGATATCAACGTACAGATGATCCTGGCACCCGACGCTCCCAGGGGATGCCCCATGGCAATGGCTCCACCATAAGGATTTAATTTTTTACTTTCCAGTTCAAGTATTTGTTGATTGGCTAACAATACAGCTGCATATGCTTCATTGATCTCAAAAAAATCAATATCCTTTTTATCAAGACCGGCCAATTGCAATGCTTTTGCGATGGCCACCGAAGGGGCTGTGGTAAACCATTCCGGCGACTGGGCTGCATCTGCATAGGCAATAATTTTTGCCAATGGCTTTAAATCATACAGTTCAACCGCATCTTTTGAAGCCAATAAAAGAGCCGCGGCACTATCATTAAGATTGCTTGCATTGGCAGCCGTAATGGTGCCGTTTTCTACAAAAGCCGGTTTTAGTTTGGAAACTTTTTCAGGTATCACTTTAAAAATGTCTTCATCAAATTGAACCATTGGTTCGCCTTCTTTTATTTTGATGGGAATGATCTCGCGTGTGAATTTACCGTTGTGAGTTGCTTCTGCAGCTTTTGCATAGGATGACAATGCATATTCATCCTGTTGTTCACGGCTGAGATTATATGATGCTGCACATTTTTCTGCAGCAACGCCCATGTGATACTGATGATAAACATCGGTCAATCCATCTTTGAGTAAACCATCCGTATTGTTGGTATCCCCTAACTTAACGGTACGGCGTAAGGGCAGATAATGGGGTACATTGCTCATACTTTCCATCCCACCGGTCATGACCAGTCGGTCAATGCCTAACTGAATTTGTTGTGCACCCAGTATCGTGGCCTTCATACCCGATGCGCACACTTTATTAATGGTTGTACAATCGGCCTTATCAGAAATACCCGCAAATATAGAAGCCTGCCTGGCAGGTGATTGCCCAAGCCCTGCAGATAACACATTGCCCATATACACAGCGTCAATGTTGTTTGGATCTATACCCAACTCTTCATATACTGCCCTGATGGCAATTGAACCTAACTGGGTTGCAGATAAGCCGGCTAAGTTTCCCAGAAAACCACCGATCGGGGTTCGCCTGGCAGAAATGATATAAACTTCTTTCATATCGTACTATATTAGTTTCATGTTGTTTATTGTTGATGAGTTGAAATAATTCATCTAACGACAAATAATAAACGCATTTTTATATTGGTCAAACATTTATAATGTCGATTTGGATAACTGAACAACCTGTTCTTCCGTTAGCCCGAGAACTGGTGGCGTACTAGTACCCAGCAGGTTCAGGTAGATGATCAAGGCGCCCCGGTGATGCGTTTCATGAATGACCAGGGCCCTTAAAAAATTACTGATCGATACTTCCCTTCCATTCAGGGTGGTTATTTTTCTTCCAAGATCGGCATCTGTCAAGGAACTGAAAATCCGCATGGATTGTTCGTGCATTTCCTGGAAGTAGTTTACAATCTCAACATAGCTGTCGGCCAGTTCACTGCCACAACCAGCGTACCTGGAAGGCTTTCCCTGTATCACTTCAGCAAAAAGATTGCGTTCGATCGCAGCAATATGCCTCAGCAAATCGGCGATGCTGAATTTGCCAGGATAGTAACTCCAGTTCATTTTATCTTCCGGGATGACGCTGATCACTTTGTTTGTAATGTCCCGAACAGTTTCGTAATACGTAATAAAAGATGATACTTTGGTAAATTCCATACTGCATAATTAATAATATACCAATCGGTATATTTGTTTTCAAATTTTTTTTAAGCTTTAAGGTCCCTGATCATTTTTTCTAAATAATTCATGGTTAAGTTCAATACGGTAGAGGAGCCGGTTACTTTTGCCTGCATCACAGCGCCTTCTATCAATGACATCAACACGGCAGATATTTGAGCAGGGTCGGTGTCCGTTCTAATCTCTTTATTTTCGATTCCTTTTTGAATGTATTTTTCAACAGAATTTTTCCATAATTTAAGTGCATTCACAGCCCGTTTTCTTAATAGTGGATGCGTATCATCGGCTTCAACAGATGTGTTCAACACCGGGCAGCCAGCCTGCAGAAAAGACCATTTCATAAAGTGCCGGTATGTTTCGGGGTACACCAATAGTTTGTCGATCATCGTCGAACGGGCCTCCATTTTTGTTCGGATATGGGCAACCACGGCGCCAAAATTATGATCAAAGGCAGCCAAAGCCACTTCATCTTTATTTTCAAAATTTCCGTAAATACTGCCCTTGGTAAGGCCTGTAGCCTGCATCAGATCATTCATAGAGGTTCCTGCATATCCCTTAGCATTGAAAATGGGCGCTGTTTTTTCAATGATAAAATGCTTTGTACGATCTGCTTTAGACAACATCTATTAAAGTTTACTTGAAACAAATGTATAAATTTTATACCAATCGGTATATTTTTTTCGACTTTTTCTTTCAAATTATTTGTAACCTAATTTGCCATGCAGATCATTATCGAAACCAGTTGATGCCAGGCGACTTCTTTTTATTACATTTAATCTTAATTTCAATCAACTGCCAGTTTTCCATCACTCAATCCTTTTATATGCAACATCGTATTGGTTTCCTCCTGGTTTGTATCAGTCTTTTAGGTATCACAAGCTTTCCTGTAGCACAAACAGGTGTCAGTGCAACCTTATCAAACATTAAAAAAGATCAAAAAATAAACGGGTTCCATGCTGATGCAGTGTACCTGAACGATGCAGGGAATCCCATGGGAGGAAGGTTCATTCATGACAAGACCGGCTTTACGCTTGACCTATTGCAGATTGAATCGGTACCACAAACCTATATCTGGGTGAACTCCCTACCCCTTTCCAACAAAGGTGAACCCCATACACAGGAACACCTGCTGATCACGAAAGGGAATAAGGGTCATGACCTGAATACCCGGGAAGGCATGTCACTGGCATTTTCCAATGCCTTTACCATGCAGACCTATACGGCCTATCATTTTAATACGGCTGCAGGTGCAGATGTTTTCTACCAACTTTTTGAGGGTTATCTGGACGCTTTATTGCATCCTGATTATACCGATGAAGAAGTGCATCGTGAAGTATGCAACTGGGGTGTGGCTGAAGATGCGGCCACCAAACTGTTACGAATAGAAGAAAAAGGATCTGTATATAATGAGATGAAAACCTCTATGAACAATCCGTATGCACAGGCCTATAATTCCATAGGCAGGTTATTGTATGGAAATGCACATCCCATGTCGTACAATGCCGGAGGTAACCCTGATGATATACGGGTGCTGGATGCAGCAGCCATCAAACAGTTTCATGGCCTGAATTATCACTTGGGCAATATGGGGGCCATTACGGCTTTACCAAGAACCATGACGCTGGACGCAGTGCTCAATCAAACAGATAAACTATTGAATAAACTGCAGCCAGCTATTGAAAAGCATGAATACAAAAATGAACTGCCTGTACCGAAACCATCTGAAGCCGGCACCATTGCACTAGCTGAATACCCCAGTACCAATGCAAAAGATCCTGGCCTGATGTTACTCGCCTACCCTGCTGTATTATCGCTCAGCTCAACCGATAAATTACTGCTCAATAATTTCCTGGCGGTATTTGCAGGGGATCCAAGTACCAACCTCTATAAAAAATTCATCGACGGTCAAACAAGGGAGTTAGCATTGGGTGCCCAGGGATTATATGCTTATGCAGATAACGGGCAGGGACAACCGATCTTTATAGGCATCACCGATATGAATGCAGATAACCTCACCAATGAAAATGCAAACCTGGTAAGGCAAAAGATCAGGGAAGAATTAAAACGCATCGCTTCCTTTAAAGACGGGTCAGCGGAATTAAAAGCCTTTAATGAACGCTTTGCCAATAACCTGATGGATTTTCAACGCGGACTAGCTAAGTTTACGAATACCCCTCCTAAGTTTGGCTATCGTGATACATATGAATCATGGTACCAGCAGGTGATGGAAATGAGCCGCCTGAAAGAATTTAAAAAATCGATCATCCTAAAACCACAGTTTGAAGAAGTTAACGCCATGCTGGCTACGGGCAAAAACTTTTGGGGTGAATACTTTGAAAAATGGAAACTAATTGAAAATACGCCCTTCGTGGTAATGGCCAAAGCCAATACCAGTTTACTGGCTCAACAGGATAGTGCCGCAAAAGCAAGGGCTGTAATTGAATTGGCATCTTTAAAATCAAAATACAAGGTAACTGACGACCAGGAAGCCATCCGTCGATATAAAGCTGAGTATGATGCAAACAGCGACCGGCTGGAAAAACTGGCCCAATCGAATAAGATCAAATTCATCGACAATCCTCCCCTAACCCTGGATGACCAGCTTGATTTTAAAATAACCATGCTGCCAAATAGTATCCCGTTGGTAGCCTCAACGTTCAACAATATGACCAGTGCCAGCACCGGTATTGCCTTAAAGCTTGATAACCTGGCAGCCGATCAATTAGTGTACCTGGCTATGTTGCCAGAGTTACTCACGCAAACGGGTATCCTGAAAGATGGAAAGGCAATTTCTTATGAAGAAATGGTACAACAACAACGCCAGCAGATCCTGAGCCTGAACTGTTATTACAGCACCAACTTCAGGAATGGCAGGGCTGAACTGGTGGTTAAAGGCGCCGGCAACAATGCGATGGAAGCCCAACGTTCGGTGCAATGGATGAATGATGTATTGCAGGGCCCGAACTGGACCATGGAGAATATTTCCCGGATCCGCGACCTGGTAAACCAGCAACTGAACAGCAAACGTAAAATGATGCAGAATCCGGAAGAGGCGTGGGTGAATGATCCTGCAGCGGCTTTCCGGGTGCAGGATAAACCCTTACTTCTTGCCACCTCTTCTTTCTTAACGACTGCTCATAACATTCACAGGCTACGTTGGATGCTGATGAATGCAGGTGATGCCAATGAAAGAAATGCAGCCGCAGCCTATTTAGATATTCTTGGGAATGTAAAGGCCGGAAAAGATGACCTGAAGGAGTTGTTAAAAGATCTGCAAACCATCGACTCGAGTGTTATGTTTTTACCTGAATCTATAAAGTTTGCGTTTAATAGCTTCGAACCGCTGGCATCCAACGTTAAAAAGACCATCATCGAAGCGGCAAAAGACCTGGAACAAGTAATGAATGATATACCCGATGCATCGCTGACCGCTGATTGGCAATATCTCTGCAGGCAAATGAAAAAAGATCTTTTGCAAACACCTGAAAAAACATTGGCGGCGCTGAATGATACCCGGAAAGCCTTGTTGCATACCGGCAATGCCAGGATGTTCGTGATTGGTTCCGGCGCTACACAACAGGCATTGCAAAAAAATATGAATGACTTACTAACGGGCTTATCTTCCAGTCCTGTAATAAAAGTGAACTATGCAAACACTAAACTGATTGATGAACGACTCAAACAAAGGCTGGGCATTACTGAAAAGCCGGTATATGTGGGATTGATCAATCAAAATTCTGCAACGGGGGTTTTCATTAATTCAGTTCCATTGGTTAATTATAAGGATACCAGCCGTGAAAAACTGCTCCAATTTTTAGCTGCGCAACTATTTGCTGGAGCTGGTAAAAACAGCGTCTACACCAAAACGACAGGTGCTGGTTTATCTTATAGTACGGGAGTTGGCACATCTCCCGGCAGGGAACTCTTCAACTACTATGCTGAACGTACGCCATTATTGCCTCAAACACTCAGTTTCGTGATCGATGAAATAAAGCGTACACCCAATGATCCGGCCATGAGTGAATATATCATTTCACTTGCCGTGAGTGCCAGCCGTTCTTCTTCAGAATATGAAACAAGAGGTGAAGCCATGGCCGCTGAAATAGCGGATGGACTTACGCCCGAGCTGGTGAAAAACTTTCGCCAGGCAGTGCTGCGCCTGCGCAAAACGCCCGGACTGATGGATGAAGTATACAAACGTAAAGATGCCGTATATGAAAAAATATTGCCTGGTTATGGCATTAAAATGAAAGATGTACCAGGAGGCGTTTATTACGTGATTGGCGCAGAAAAACAGATGGTTGCTTATGAAAGTTACCTGCAATCGAAAGACGGCGCCAATACTAAACTCTATCGCATATATCCAAGAGATTATTGGATGCCTGCGGAGTAATTAGTCATTTATCGAAGGTTTTATTTTTTAAAATTAGCATAGACCTAACATCATACTTAAAACATCAAAATTGTTTATCCGTGGCAACAGAGATCATTTCAACCACCCCGGAATCTGAAATTGTAAGTACCAGGGTTTTCCAATTTCCAGGAGAACTGGTTTTTAAAGCCTGGAGCGAACCAAATCATTTAAAGAATTGGTGGGGACCGGCAGGGTTTACAAATACCTTTAATGAATTTGACTTCAAGCCCGGAGGAAAGTGGAGCTTTATCATGCATGGCCCCGATAAAGGGCACTACGCAAATGAATGCATATTTATCAAAATTGATAAGCCATCTTTAATTGCCTGGCAACGCCATTCAAAACCAATATTCCAGGTGCTGGCAACCTTTGAAGAAGTTGGTGCTGATCAAACAAAGGTTGTGTTTAAAATGCTTTTCAATTCAGCCGAAGAGTGTAATAAGTTAAAGGGATTTGTTGTTGATAAGAACGAAGAAAATTTTGACAGACTGGAAGTTGAATTAGCGAAAATGAGTTTATAGTTCAACCACAACTATCCAGAAATGTATTTTTTTCACAAACATTCAATACAGCCCCCTATCACATGATGACATTTAGAGTTTCTTATTTTATATTGATGCTGCTCTTATTGGTCATTGAAATTTGCATAGCCCTGTTTTTACATGATCCCATCATCCGGCCATATATCGGTGATCTATTGGTTGTAGGGTTGATCTATTGCTTTGTAAGAGCATTTTTTAATATACCAATCATACAAACAGCCATACTCGTCTTACTCTTTTCATTTGTGGTGGAAGGATTGCAATATTATAATATCGTAGAAAAGCTTGGCTTGCAGAATAATAAAATGGCACGCACCATTATTGGTACATCTTTCGCCTGGATGGATATTTATATGTACATTATCGGAATTATACTTGTGTTGGTTTTAGAATATTGGAAAGATGCAAAACAATTCAGGAGCAGTAATTGATCGATATATCACAGTTTACGTTTAGGCAATACGGCTACTGCAGATCCCTTTGCCATGAATACAGAACTGGGTTTTGTATTTTGCAAGAAAGCAAAGCGATCTCCATATAATTTTTCAAAATCGCAGCTAACCAAATATTCTTTTACGTTATGTACTTTCCAGGCCGGATGCTGCACGGCATATTCAAAAGTTGTTTGTTGATTGTATTTTGCATAGCCCCAATAATGTTCTGCGATAAATTCCTCTTCGCTTCCCGGGAGCATTGGCAGGGCTTCATTATCAGTGATGGCTTCCAACTTATTCCACATTCCCTTGTATTTCCAATGATATCCCAGGCTGATTGAATCGTTGTTTTCGTTGTAATAATGTTTCATGCGCATCGTTTGGTAATGTTCATGATAGAGGGTATTGGCCACCAGGCTTATGGCTGGTTTGGGTACGATTTCTTTGATGAAAACGGCGCCGCGTTTCCAGGTGCCCTGGTGCAGGTATTTAACGTAAAAGCGAAGATTCACTTCTTCAAAATTGCGATGAAAGGGAACTGGAACACCACGTAAACGGGTATCCGCAAACATGAAACCGATGAGGCTCACATACACGCATCCCTTGTAATCATCCAATACTGTATAACGGGGCAGGTAATCCTGCAATACAGCCGGATCCACTTTGTAATTGGCCATGATGAGATTTTTCCAGGCAGCAGTTAAAAAAGGCTTATCCATACCAGCTAAACATCAGTTAAATGAATTGGTTCAGCTTATTGTTTTTCCTTATCTGTTTCCCGGTAAAATTCCTTGAAGATGAGCCGCAGGTTCTGGTCGTAAGTAAAATAATTATATAACCAATTGCAAAAAACGAAGAAGCGGTTCTTAACACCAAGGATCAGCATCAGGTGTAAACCCATCCAGATCATCCAGGCAAAGAAGCCCTTGAAATGCAATTTGGGTTTGGGCACATCTACTACGGCAAGATTTCTTCCTACAGTTGCCATGCTGCCCTTGTCGTTGTACACAAAATCCATGAGTTGATCCTGGCCACTTTTCATTTCAATGCGGCGCAGGTTGTAGGCGATCATATCGGCCTGTTGCATGGCCACGGGCGCCACCTGTGGATGACCATTGGGCCAGGCGGGTTCTTCCATATAAGCCACATCACCAATGGCAAATATCGATGATTGCCCGATCACCCGGCATTGACGATCTACCTTGATGCGATTCCCTCTTGCAATCAGATCGGTGCCGATACCCTCCGGTACATTGCCTTTAATACCTGCCGCCCAGATGAGCAGTGATGTTTCGATCTGCTTGCCATCCTGTAGGAGTGCCCGTTGCCCATCATACTCTTTCAATAAAGCATTGGTCATAACGGTAACGCCTAACTTCTCCAGGTAACGTTGAGAATCGCTGCTCGACTTTTCACTCATGGCTGCCAGGGTTCTGCCCGTGCCTTCAAGCAGGTAAATGTTCATGTTGCTGAAATCCAGTTCGGGATAATCTTTGGGTAGTTGGTATCGTTTCATGTCGGCAATGGCGCCGCTCAATTCCACACCGGTAGGGCCACCTCCTACTACAACGATGTTCATCAGCCTCTGTAATTTGCTTTTATCACCTGCGTCTTTAGCCACCAGGGCATCTTCGAAATTATGCAGCAACCTGTGCCGCAACTGAAGTGCTTCCACTGTGCTCTTCATGGGAAATGCATGTTCGGCCAATTGTTGATTGCCAAAGAAATTGGTATCGGCACCTGTTGCGATCACCAATGCATCATATTCAAATGTACCCACATCGGTGACCAGTTTTTTATCCTGGGGCAATACCTGTTTCACTTCTGCCAGCCTGAACTGGATATTCTTCGATTGCTGAAATACTTTACGAATGGGGAATGATATATTGCTGGCATCCAGCCCTGCAGTGGCCACCTGGTAAAATAATGGCTGAAACTGGTGGTAATTGAACCGATCGATCAGGGTGATCTCAAAACCCGCCCGGTTACTGAGTTTCCGGGCCAGTCGTAAACCGCCGAAACCTCCACCTATGATAATGACTTTCATGTTAGTTCATTTTATACCACAAACTTACAGATTTTTCAGTAATTTTTGAAAATATAAAATAAATTTGATCCGATTTTAACAATCATTCCTTTTAAGACGTTAGAATATGAAAATTGAATCAATACAGCATTCTTACCTTGATGGTCTGTTTCACCTTGCGAAGCAGTTCCAGTGCGTGTTTGCTCATGTGTTTATCCACATCAAGTACCACGTAACCGATCTCCTCGTTGGTTTTGAGGTACTGTCCCAGGATATTGATGTTATTGCGGCTCAGGGTTGTATTGATCTGGCTGAGTACACCGGGTGTATTATTGTGAATGTGCAGCAACCGGTGGGTTCCTTCCTGCGGCGGCAGGGCCAGTGCTGGTATGGAATGAGAACCTGTGCTAATCCCTTTTTCGAGATAATTGAAGAGTTTGGAACTAACGTCGAGGCCTATGTTATTTTGCGCTTCCTGGGTACTTCCGCCAATATGCGGGGTCAACAAAACATTGGGCAAACCCTGCAATACGGTGGAGAATGGATCGCCATTCTTTTCAGGTTCAACAGGAAACACATCAACTGCCGCACCACCCAACTGGCCTGTTTCCAGGGCTTTTCGAAGTGCCAAAAGGTCTACCACTTCTCCCCTTGCATAGTTGATCAGAACCGCTCCTTTCTTAAAATAGCGGATATTTATTTTATTGATAAGATTCTTGGTTGACTTCAATTCGGGTACATGGAGTGTAACAACATCGCTCTGCATCAACAGTTCTTTAAGGGTTTTGCTGTCGGAAGCATTACCCAATGGCATCTTCGTTTCCGTATCATAGAACAGCACTTTCATCCCCAGCGATTCGGCCAATACACTTACCTGGCTGCCGATATTTCCATAACCAATGATGCCCAATGTTTTGCCCCTTAGTTCGTGGCTTCCACTGGCGTCTTTCATCCATCTGCCTTCATGTGCTGCCTTGTTCTTATCCAGTATCTTACGTACAAGCATAATCGAAGATCCTATCACCAGTTCGGCCACACTACGGGTATTGCTGTACGGTGCATTAAAAACCGCCACACCCGCCCTTGTAGCCGCTCCCAGGTTCACCTGGTTCACCCCTATGCAGAAACACCCGATGGCCTGTAATTTCGAAGCAGCCTTCAACACATTTTCCGTGACAGTTGTTTTACTCCGGATTCCCAACAGGTGAACATTCTTAATTTCTTTGATGAGTTCTGCCTCACTCACTGCGGCAGATAACTTCCTGATATTGGAATAACCAGCCCTCGAAAACTGCGAAACCGCCACATCACTGATGTTTTCTAAGAAAAGAATATTGATTTTCTCTTTGGGATAACTGGTTAATTTTTTCTTTGCCATAGTAATTACTCCGTATTTTGCACAAATATACCCATCAAGGTTTAATATTTATATGATACCAACCATTAACCCCTTACGCAGGTTTCCTGCGTACATGATCTTTCTTTGCTTTTTGATACCAGCCTGCCTCGGATTGTTGTCGGCCTGCCAAGGTACACCCGATAATAAAAATTTCATCAGCACTGATTCCATTGTCATCAACCTGCCGGATCCACAACCATTGGTTGAACATGAAGCGAAGAGATTACATACCGCATGCCAGACCTGGTACGACAGCATCCTGGAGAAAAGTGGTTTTAATGGAGGCATCGTGGTTGCCAAAAATGGGAATATCGTATTTGAAAAATACAGGGGCATGGGTCATCTCGACAGGCAGGATACCATCACCGCCACTACCCCTTTTCACATTGCTTCGGTATCGAAAACGATCACAGCTATGGCGGTATTAAAACTGTGGCAGGATAAAAAACTTAATATCGATGACGAATTCAGTAAATATTACCCGGCTTTTAATTATCCAGGGGTAACCATCCGTAGCCTGCTCAACCATCGCAGTGGACTTCCAAACTATACCCATTTCATGGAAGAATTAATTGCAGATAAGAAAGTGTACCTGCATAACCAGGATGTACTCGATTTCCTCATCAACCGAAAAGCTGAATTAAAAAATATCGGAACCCCAAATGCACGTTTCGCCTATTGCAATACCAATTATGCATTGCTGGCCTTATTAATTGAAAAAATCAGCGGGATATCCTACCCGGAATACATTGCTAAAAACTTTTTTCGCCCGTTACAAATGGATCATAGTTTTGTGTTCGTTCATGCAGATTCTGCGAGGGTGATTCCCAGTTACGATTGGCGTGGAGGCTTTATCCCCATTAATTTCCTTGACCTGGTATATGGCGATAAGAATATATTTTCCACGGCTGAAGACATGTTAAAATGGGACAGGCTGCTTCGATCGGGTATTATGTTTAAACCCGAAACGCTTGAAGCTGCGTATACGCCTTACAGTAATGAGAAGCCTGGCATCCGTAATTATGGCCTGGGGTGGCGAATGAATATCTACCCCGACGGATCAAAAGTGATCTACCACAATGGCTGGTGGCATGGATACAATGCATCTTTCATCAGGTTGATCAATGAGAACGCCACCATCATTATCATGGGAAACAAGTTTACAAAGGCCATCTACAAAGGAAAATACCTGCTTAGCATATTTGGTAATACTTATCTTCCTGTAGAGGAAGAGGAAGGCCAGTCTGCAAAACTACCCGACAGTGTAATGCCGAAATAATCATTTTAGCCAAAGAATAAATAAGCCAGGATGATGGAAGTGATAATACCTGCCAGGTCGGCCAGCAGCATCGCTGTCACTGCATAGCGTGTATTCTTCACCGATATTGCCCCAAAGTAAACCGCGATCACATAAAAGGTGGTGTCAGATGAGCCTTGAAGGATGCAGGATAACCGTCCCGCAAAAGAATCAGCTCCGTACGTTTTCATGGTATCGAGCATCATACCACGGGCACCACTGCCACTCATGGGTTTGATGAGTGCCGTTGGAAGCCCGTCTACAAAACGGGTATCGGTACCAATGGCAGCAAATAAAGATTTCATGCCATTGATGATCACATCAAAACAACCACTGCTTCTCAACATACTGATGGCGATAAGCATGCCAACGATATAGGGAATGATGCGAACGGCTGTTTCAAAGCCGCCTTTTGCACCATCTACAAATGCATCAAATACATCTATTTTTTTATACACACCTCCCAACACGATGATCAGGAAAATGAATAAGATAAGCCCGTTACTGAGGATGCCCGAAAAAACCTGGGCATAAGATGCATCCAACCGATTTACATAGATGACCAATAAGCTAATGATGAGGGATATACCTCCCACCCATGCCAGGATCACGGGTTGAAACAGGTTTATCTTTTGTTTGACAGATACCACGAACATTGCAGCCATGGTTGCCACAAAAGTGGCGATCATACATGGGATAAATATATCGGTAGCATTTTGAGCACCTAGTCCCGACCGGTAGGCGATGATGGTGACAGGTATAAGGGTTAGTCCCGATGCATGCAATGCCAGGAACATGATCTGAGCATTGGATGCAACTGCTTTGTTGGGATTTAGTTCCTGCAGGCTTTCCATGGCTTTTAAGCCGAAGGGCGTTGCCGCATTATCGAGGTTGAGCAGGTTGGCCGAAAAATTCATCATCATATGCCCGGTGGCTGGGTGACCTTTGGGAATATCGGGAAAGATTCTGGAAAAAAATGGCCAGATGATCTTTGACAAAAGCCTCACCCCGCCTGCTTTTTCTGCAATGCTCAGGAAACCCATGAACAGCGCAAGGATACCAATGAGTGGAATAATGATATCAACAACAGTATTTTTTGCCGTTTCAATGATGCCATCTACTTTTCGAACCAATTTTGTTTGGATAGATACGTAGGTGAAAACGGGCATGGACGCTTTTATGGCCTGTGCCATGCGAACAGAATCATGCTGCAGGTTATCGGTAAGTACAACAGTCGCCTTCCCGATCGAATCAGTTTTATAATAACCATATTCTTTTAGAAAATCGGTGTATTTGGCCGAAAGGTCGAGGCGTTGCGGAGAGCCAATGCCAATATAAAAGGTACTGTCATATTTTTCAGAAGATTTTCCAACCACCATGCGGGTGAATATCTTTTCATCACCGTTTACCATCCTGATACCAGCTACCAGTATGGCTATCAAGATAAAAGCCGACCATATCCTGCTTAACACCATAAGCTAAAAAATATAAAATTGTATAAATATGACTAAGTAAAAAGGGAAGTTACATTAATAATCGTAAAAGAAAAGAGCAAGCCTTACCTTTGCAGCCGTTTAATAAATCGTAACGAATCAACCCATGGCATTACAAGCAGGAATAGTAGGATTACCTAATGTTGGAAAATCAACTCTTTTTAACGCAGTGAGCAATAGCGCCAAGGCGCAGGCCAGCAATTATCGTTTCTGTACCATTGAACCCAATGTAGGTTTGGTAAATGTACCCGATCCCAGGCTCAATAAACTGGAAGAACTGGTGAAACCCAACCGTACCGTACCCACGCAGATAGAGATCGTGGATATTGCCGGCCTTGTAAGGGGTGCCAGTAAGGGGGAAGGATTGGGCAATAAATTCCTGGCCAATATACGGGAAGTAGATGCTATCATCCAGGTGATCCGTTGTTTTGAAGATGAAAATATCCTTAGGGAAGAAGGACCAATCAATCCGGTATCAGATAAGGAAATCATTGAAACCGAACTGCAGCTGAAAGACCTGGAAAGTGTTGACAAGAAGATCCAACGCACCGAAAAAATGGCCAAAACGGATACCAAGGCCAAAGCAGAACTGGATGTTTTATTGCAATGCAAGGCACACCTTGAAAAAGGTAAGAATATCATTACGCTGGGATTAAGTAAGGATGACAAAGTAGCCATTGCAGACCTGTTCTTACTAACGGATAAGCATATCCTCTATGTAGCCAATGTTGATGAAGCAAGTATGCATACCGGGAATAAATACAGCGATGCTTTGATAGAAGCAGTAAAGAATGAAGGTAATGAAGTGATCATCATGACCAATGCCATTGAAGCACAGATCGCCGAGTTTGAAAATCCGGAAGACAAGCAAATGTTCATGGAAGAATATAAAATGACCGAACCAGCGCTGGACAGGCTGATTCACTCAACTTATAAATTACTGAACCTGGCTACCTATTTTACAGCAGGTGTTCAGGAAGTACGGGCCTGGACGATCGGGCATGGCTGGAAAGCGCCACAGGCTGCGAGTGTGATCCATACTGATTTTGAAAAAGGATTTATCAAAGCAGAAGTGATCTCTTACGATGACTTTGTAAAATATGGTTCGGAAGCCGCTTGCAGAGAGAATGGACGTTTAAGGATTGAGGGTAAGGAATATATTGTGCAGGATGGAGATGTGATGCATTTCAGGTTTAATGTTTAAAAAAAAGTTGAATGGGTTAAATCACCGGGACTTTCTGTTGTCTTACGGTCTGACCATATAAAAAAAATAATATTAAAAGGGCTACCATTTTCTTGGTAGCCCTTTCACTTTCAATTCGGTATGATAACAATCGAGCAAGCAACTATACCAGGTCGATAATGAATAAAACTTATGAATATCGTTGAATAGTGGTAGAAAAGAAAAACCTCATAAATTTTTGTTGTCTCCTGGTCTGACCATATTTGAAAATTCATCCGAAAATGGCTGCTATTTTCCTGCTAGCCCTTTCTCTTTCAATTTACTATGCTAACAATTGGACAGGCAAGAATACCTTATAGGTCTGGTGTAAACATAATTGATATAATGAATATCGCTGAAAAGAGTAGAAAGAAAAACCTCAGAATTTCTTGTTGTCTCCTGGTCTGACCATATAAAAAAATATAACAAAAAAAGGGCTCCCATTTTCATGGAAGCCCTTTCTCTTTCAATTCATTATGCTTACAATTGAGCAGGCAACAAAACCTGGTCGATCTTATGCAAAACACCGTTTGTATAATGCTGATCACTGGTACCCAATGGATCGGGTGTCAATGGAGATGCGTTGATCAGGATGTTGGCATCAGTTGTATTAAAGGCTCCTTTAATAGTGGCATTGGTTACAAAAGGAGTTCCGAATGTTGCATTAATGATCACACCAGGATGCGCTGTAATAACCGTATTCAACAAAGTTGGTTTGGCGGTTGGTGTAGTTGGAAAGTTATTGGTAAAAGCCCTGTTTCCAAATAAATGGTAAACAAGAATTCCTTTTACATTTTCAGCGGTCAATACGCCATACAAGGCCGGGTTGCTGAACACCGTTGGTGAAGATGCCAGTGTTGTGGCTTGTCCGAGTGCAATCGGTGGTGCATCAATAGCTGCTTGCGTGGCCGCATCAGCTGGGGTCATTCCGCCAGAAATATAAAGCGCTGTTAATTGCTGTGTAACCAACGGTAAGATCACTTTGTAGGCTGCTCCTGTGATGGTTGCTTTAAATGCATCATCAGTAGGTGCAAAAACGGTAAGGTTTGCTCCGATATTCAAAAGAACGCCTTGCAGATAACCTGGAGAAGCTGTACCACTATCAGCACGGTTAATAGCTGCTTTCAGGTAAGTCAATTGAGCATCGGTATTGATCCTGTCCCAAAGGAACCGCTGTGGCGGAGTAGTAACCGCTGCAGTATGGTGTATTATGCCATTCGCTGCTTCTGCATTTACCCCGGAGAGCGGAACATTGTTTACCCACGCACCATTGGCGGTACTTGGGAAGGTTGTTAACCTCAGCAAAGCGCTGACAGCTGGTGCAGGGTTAAGAATGGAAGGGTATTGAAAATTAGGGAAGGTTGAAGGAATGTTTGATGTGCGGATAACCTGTGGAATGGTATTGTAACTTACAATTGCATTTGCAGTTGCAGCCGGCAGGTTATTCACTATGAAGCCAGAGAAAATCTCATCTGGTACTCCGGGAGGAACCAAACCGCCGGAAGCTGCTGTGATAAACTGGCGCATCGCAGCATTACCTGGTACAAACAAGGTGAAATACGTTGTCTTGTTGGCCAGCAAATTATTTAAACCTGCTTTTACCACCATGCGGTAATACAAACTGTCGTCTGCATTGGCCGCAAGCGTTGCACCCAGGGAAAGGCCAGAAGGATCTGTAGGCGGCGTATTCACCGGTGTTGCGAATTGCTCCAGGTCCTTGTTACAGGATGATAAAACCAGCATAGCTGAAACAGACAGCAATGTAGTGGCTTTAACTATGTTAGATATATATTTCATATTCAGATTTTTTAATTTTTTCAAAGTAGATGCAGTTGGAATTAATAAATATTATATCCAAAACTCATGTAATACAAACCACCCACACTTGAGTTTCCTATTGCATTGTAATAATACTGGTTCAACAGGTTTGTGGCGCCGATCTTGAAAATAGATTTCGTTTTTGGCAGCTTCACGCTTACCTGTGCATCAAGTGTATGTACGTCGGGCAACATACCGCTGGCGAAATCACCCTGGTAATTTACAGACTGCTGCCACCTGTACATCACGTTAAAGCCTAAACGCTTAGCCGGACCAAATCCTGTATTTCCCAAAGAAGCATTCACTTTATATTTTGGCGCATTGAAATAGGCTACAAAATTGGTTGGTACATCCTTCAATACATCTGATGCAAAGTTCAGTGACGTTGTAAAATTCATTGGCAAGCGCAAGTCGAAACTCACACCGAAACCATATGATTTCACTTTATCAGGTGAATTCACCGGGATAGAATAACGTTGTCCGGCGGACGTATCAGCCAGTACAATCGGATCTCCCTTTTTATTCTGAACCATTACCTGCCTGCCCAGGAAATCCTGGTACTGGCCAAAATAACCATATACATCTACCAGTAATTTATCTTTAAGCAATAATCCTTTATAACCAGCTTCAAATGAAGAGATGGATTCAGGTTTCAGATCTGCAGGAGTGATTTTCACGATTTCGCCTTTACGAAGGCTCTCAAAATCATAAATCGCATTTCCGTCGAAATTGTAGAATGAACGGAAATATTTATTGCCTCCCAATAGCCTTACATTGCTACCCACAGCCAGGTCGATCCATTGTTGCTGAGTAGATGGGAAACGATATGCTGTTTGATATGATAAACGAACATTATTGTTCTCTGCGATCTTAACCAATGCTGTTGCCCTTGGTGTAAAACGGCCTTCGAAATTTTCATTCTTATCATAACGGCCTGATAATGTCACCTTCAACCTGTCGATGATTTTACGCGTTGCCTGGGCAAATACACCGTACTCGTTAATGCCGATCGTACTGTCGGGCTTATCCGCAAATAAGGTTCCTTCCGAATTCAATACAAACCTGCGGAAGTTGGCACCTACCAGGATATCCGCAACAGAAGAAGTATACTTCGTTAAATTATAATTTCCTTCTACACTATACAGATCCGATTTATCCAGCAACAATGCACCACCTTTTGAAATTGGCATAGTGCGGATAGAATCATATGATTTCCTGAATTGTGCACTGGATGCCAAAGGACGACCCACATCTGCCGTCTGGCGGGCCAATGCATGTGCTGCTGAATCATTCAAGCCATTCAAACGACCTCCGAGGTAGGTTTGTCCGTAAATGCTATACCATGGTGTAGCACCTTTATCAGAAGCTCTCCAGCTTTCATTGAATAAACGGGTAGCAACCGTTGTATTGTAAGAACTACCCGCATTTTCCTGCGTGGTATAGGCCCTGAAAGCCCAGTCCTTATTGTTCACTTCAATTTTATACTGACCCATTTTAAAGTCTTTCAATGAATACCTTTCACTACCGGTATACACCGTGTTACCAGTTCCCCAATAACCTGCGATCACGGCTTCAGTATTCGAATTGATCTTGTAATGCAATGATCCGGCCATCTTGTAGTTGATGGTATTTGGATCGGTCACTTCTTTTTCAGTATAACCAGTACGGGATACGTTAATGGCTCTTCCGCCATTGAGTGTATCGATGAAATTTTTCAGGAACGGTGCTGCGGTTGGTCCGCCGATCACATTCAATACCGCTGTGCGGATATCGGCCGTGGTTTCATCACCGTATACATTGATGCCATCGTAATTAGGATCAGTGATCCTGTCGCCGCCTTTCACACTACCGCCTGTTGCAGCACGGTTGTAATTACGATAATCAGTACCCTGCCAGTCTTTGGCCTGGATGAGTTCGAGGTTAACTTTGAAAGCCCAGCGATCAGATAATTTTTTACCCCAACGAAGGTTCCAGTTATGATAGGCCGACGCATCACGTTGCCTTTTATCGGTATGCATGATCCCTTCTTTCACCAGGAACGATAAGCCCTGGTATTTGAATGGGTTTTTGCTGGTCATGAGCAATGTTCCGTTCATCCCACCGGGTCCATAGAGAGCAGAAGACGCACCAGACAGCAATTCCAGGTTATCTACATCCAGCTCACTTAAGCCGATGATGGCGCCAACAGAGAAGTTCAGGCCGGGCGCCTGGTTATCCATACCATCTACCAATTGATTGAAACGGGTGTTTCCACTCGAGTTAAAACCACGGGTAGTGGGTGTTTTAAATGTTAAAGAAGATGTGGTCACATCCACGCCTTTAAGGTTGGTCACTACATCGTAGAAATTGGCCACCGGTGCATTCCGGATCGTAGAAGCGTTTACCCTTTCAATTGAAACCGGGGATTCAAGGATCCTTTCCGGCACACGGGAGGCTGATATTACGATCTCCTGCCCGAGTGAACTGGCAGGTTTAAAAGCTACGTCCAGCTTTTGAGTGGCAGTGCTCACCACAACTTCCTGGAGTTCGAAACCGATCGAAGAAAAGATAAGCGTTACGGGTAAAGATTTTGTAGTGATGGTAAAGTTGCCTTTATCGTCGGTGAAAGTACCGGAAGACGCTCCTTTGATGGTAACAGAAACAGCGGAAGCATTTTCCTGGGTACTGCTGTTTTTTACATTACCGCTGATGGTTATATTTTGTGCGACGGCCGACATAACGAGGATGTTGGCAATCAAAAACATAACCAAATAGCTTGTAAGTTTTCTCATAGCTGGTGGTTTTGGTTTACAATGATGTAGCAATATAAGGATAGTTCCTTTGTATATGAAATTTTATTTTGAACACCTGTTGAAATCTTATGGCTGTTAAAAAGTTAATATTCAATGCTTGATGCTACTTTAGCATATGGCTTCATTTTTATTTCCGGGTCAAACAGGGGTCTACCGGGGCAAGGTAAGGGATGTTTATTTCATCGACGATGATTTGTTGCTGATGATTGCCAGTGACCGCATCTCGGCATTTGATGTAGTATTGCCCCACCCGATTCCCTACAAAGGGCAGGTGCTGAACCAGATAGCTGCCCATATGTTACAGGCTACAAGCGATATTTGTCCGAATTGGTTGCTGGAAGTACCCGCTCCGAATATGAGCCTGGGTAAAAGATGCGAGCCATTCAAAATTGAAATGGTAGTTAGAGGAAACCTGACCGGCCATG
Source organism: Bacteroidota bacterium (assembly GCA_029560415.1). Classification (GTDB taxonomy): domain Bacteria; phylum Bacteroidota; class Bacteroidia; order Chitinophagales; family Chitinophagaceae; genus Ferruginibacter. The sequence continues at coordinate 22,968 of JAKQKY010000155.1, forward strand.
CCTGGAGAACTTACACATCGGGCGAAAGATTGCTCTGCGGCGTTCTAATGCCCGATGGAATGAAAGAAAATGACTTCTTCCCCACCCCCATCATCACGCCCTCCACAAAAGCCAGTGAAGGTCATGACGAAGACATATCAAAAGAAGCCATCATTGAACAGGGCCTGGCAACGGCTGCCGAATGGGAACAGCTTTCCACCTATGCGTTGCAGTTATTTGAACGGGGCCGGCAGATAGCCAACAAACAAAACCTGGTGCTGGCCGATACAAAATATGAATTTGGCAGCATCGGTGATACCATTTACCTGATGGATGAGATTCATACACCCGATTCATCGAGATATTTTTTAAAGGATGGGTTTGAAGAAAGACAGGCGAAAGGAGAAAAACAAAAACAACTCAGTAAGGAATTTGTAAGGGAATGGCTGATCGCCAATAATTTTATGGGGAAAGAAGGACAAGTTGTTCCTGACATGTCAACTGGCTGGATAACGGAGATCAGTAAGCGCTATATTGAATTGTATGAAAAAGTGATCGGGGAATCTTTTAAACCGGAAGACCTTGATGAATCAACGTTACTAGACCGAGCCATTCAATCCCTGAAAAAATGGCGTTGATATTTTACTCTTCTACGATCTCTCCATAATCAACAAACAACTCCTCTCCTGTTTGTATGTCACGCAGGGCTTCAAAATCTTCGCCATCATTGATGGATCTCACGTTGGGTTCATCAGCATGATTCAGGTACACAACCAGGTCGGCCATCTTGAAACCATATTCAGGAATATAATAATGATCAGCATCATACAGGCAGAAATTCTCCACCAATTTTCGGCTGTGTTCGGGCAACTGCTCTACTTCTGCTTTACTCACTTCGATCCATTCACTGGTATCAGATGAAAAGATGCCACGCTGACCTTTCGGAATATCCACCAATGCAAAAACGCCAATACCGGCTACCGCAGATGGTTTCAGCGTAACGAAGGTCTGGCTGCGTAATTCCTGCAGAAGTTTTTCTTTCTTAGTCAACACGTGTACTTCTTATATTAATTACTAATTATTAATTATTAATTTTCTTTATGACGTTTTATTCAACCTTGGTCTCAACCGCTGCTTCGATTTATTGAACAACATCTGACCTTTCGAAATTCCTTTCCTTAGCTCTTTCTGTTCTTCTTCCGGCAGGTTGATCACATCCAGGCATTCGGGGCTGCAACAGCCTTTATATTCAGTTGCACAGCTTTCACATTGAATGAACAAAAGATGGCAGCCTTCATTTTTGCAATTGGTATGGGTATCGGCTGGTTTACCGCACTGGTGGCAGGTTGCTATGATCTCGTCGCTGATGCGTTCGCCAAGCCTGTCGTCGAATACAAAATTCTTTCCATGAAATTTATTGGGCAGGCTGGTTTCCTTGATTTTGTTGGCATAATGTATGATACCTCCTTCGAGATGAAACACATTTTTAAACCCACGGTGAAGCATGTACGCACTGGCTTTTTCACAGCGGATGCCGCCGGTACAGTACATAATAATGTTCTTTTCCTTGTTTTCCTTCAGCATATCGGCTGCCATGGGAAGCTGTTCACGAAAGGTATCACTTGGTATTTCAATGGCTTTTTCAAAATGCCCTACTTCATATTCATAATGATTGCGCATATCCACTACCACGGTTTCCGGATCCTCGGTGAGTGCATTAAATTCTGCTGCATTCACATACCTGCCTTTGTTGGCCATGTTGAATTCCGCATCGGTGATGCCATCAGCCACGATCTTTTCACGTACTTTGATCTTTAATACCCAAAAGGATTTACCGTCATTGTCGACAGCGATATTCAACCTGCAATCACACAAAGCCGGTATACTGTTGATATAACTCCGGAAAGCATCCATGTTACTATCGGGAATGCTTACCTGCGCATTGATGCCTTCATGGGCAACATATATGCGCCCGAAAACACGTAGGGCATTCAGTCCCTTGTACAGGTCATCCCGGAATACAGCAGGATCATCAATAAAAAAATATTTGTAAAAAGAAACGGTCACACGATGTTCCGTCTCGGCATACAGGCGCTGTTTAAGCTCAGCCTGCGATACGCGGTTGTGTAATATGGCCATGTTGTTGAATTTGATCCCGGCTTTCCCGGGAAATCTTTGCAAAACCGGAAACATACCGGCCTTGCTGATTGGATGCTTGCAGGGCAAACCAAATATCAACAAAGATAAAAAATAAAATAATTAAAACCCTATAGACACACTGTTGCCACTACGGTTCGTTTGCAAACTGCCCCCGATCACACCTCCCGTACCCAATCGCAAACCGGTAAGGCCTTGTTTTCCGTTTTCAAAGGCCGCAACAAAATCGAGCCTGAAAATTTTAAAGATATTCTCAAGTCCGCCGAATACTTCTATGTAATTACTGTTTTTGTTGACATAAAACGCATTACTTCCGGCTACCAGGTTCCAGTTGAGTTTCCTGAATAGAGGAATTTTATTTGTAAGCAACCCGTTGAAATGATGCTCAATGTGTGCAAGTGAATAAAAGGATGCAATGGTACTGTTCTCGTAATACTTCGCCAGCTGAAAACTGTTTACATATTCACTGGCGGCGAAAGCCTGGTTGCCATTGAAATGCTGGTAATCCTGGATATATACAGCCTTGCTGTTCAGGAAACCACCCACGCCCACTTTATAACGAAGGGTACCTGCCAGTTTAAAATTCTTATCGTCCTGGATGCTAAAGCGCCACTTATCAAAATCCACATCACTGCCCAGCACATTCTTCAATCCTTTGGAATAATTAAGGCTGAAGGTCGGATACTTCGATCCTATAGGTACTTTGTTGTAAGGGAACTGTATGTATTTCTGGCCGGGTTTAAAGCTGATATTAAACGACAGGATCATCGCCTGGTGCGGCGTGAAAGGTGCACTGATCTTTTCATACGGGTAATTCGGCGTTAACCGGTAAGTATACTTTTTATTAAGAATGAAATCGGTTGTGGTATCCAGCGGAATGCGATCCTCATACAAAGCGTCTATGCTGAACCGTAATCCATTTTCATATCTTTTATTAAAACGGATGCTGCCAAAATAATTTTCGTATGTTTTCAAATAATTCTGTCCATACAACAATGTACTAATGCTGTTGATAAGCGGTTTAATAGAACCTTCCTTATTGAAATCACTTACCCGCTTACCCCCACTGAACGCAAAGGAATATCGTTTTAATTTTTTCCCTGGTGCAAAATCCCTCGTTCTGAAAACCAGGTTGGCCCATGCATTCAGGTGGGTATTGCTGAATCCGTACCTGATATTAGGTTCGAAACTGAAATTCGATTTCCATTTCTTTATATAAGTATTCACATATCCGCTTGCATTTACAACCAGTCCCTCTGCTGTATTGTATTCCAGCCCGGGAATGAGCGGGTTAATGCCCCAGCTCGATCGGTTTGTGCGGCTGAAATGATTACGGCGAATGCCACCCCAGAAAAGATCGAGGGGTTTTATTTTTCCCTGCCGTTTGTTGAGCGAATCCACAACCCGCTTACTCATCATAGAATCACGATTCACCAGGTAGATGCTGTCTTTCACCTGGTAATCTTTCTGTTCTTCTTTTTCCAAAGGCACGGGACGGATGGTATCCCAGTAAGCTTTGGATTTTTTGCTCACACCGGTATCATACTTGATCACGATATTATCAAAAAACTTTTTCTTCCTCGTGGGATTGATCTCGTAATTTGAATATACGGTCAGGAAATTGCCAATCGCATCGAACTTGAACTGGTTGAAGTTAAAATGCAGAAGTTGGTTCTTCGTTCTCCATATATCATTGCCAACGGGAACGTGTAGCTGCGTAATTTGCAGGGTATCCAGTATTTCGAGCTGGGCGGTTTTAGTGAGCAGCAAATCAAAACTATGAATGCGCCAGTCTTCATCAGTGATATTGATCACACCCGAAAACAGCGGTTCGTATTTACGACGTGGTGTTACCCTTATGCTGTTGATGGCCTTACCGCCTTCCCAGAAAGTTCCCAGGAATTTGAACTTATAAAAGCTGATGGCACCGTCGGCTATTGGGGAAACGAAACCACGTGGATTAAACTTATCGGTGAACACACTTACATTATTTGTGTATAAACTGATAAAGGCCGGGAAGGTGAAACCAAAGCCCCCACTGCCACTCACGCGACTGCTTTGTATTTCCATCTTAAACTTATCAGGACGTTGTGAATATATTTTAGAAATGGATTCAGAGAGATATACAATGCCTTTACCCGCTGAATCAAGCCCCATGTCTTTGCGATCATCTGTAGGGATCTTCTTACCAAAGATACGGTCGGGCATGTTGCGTAGCTTGATCATATCCTTGCTGTACAGGTCGCAATCAAATCCATCCACCTGTGTATGATAAAAATTTCTCTTTTTGATCGCCTGGCGAATGATCTCGTATGCAGGATCTTCCGCACCGCTTTTCACCACCACTTCTTTCATGGTCAGTTTCTGTTCGCTCAAAACAAAACTCACTTCCAGGTCATCTGTAAGGCTGATCTTTTTTTCCAATGCTGTGTATCCAATGTGCTGGCATACCAATGTATAATTACCAGCAGGCAGGGAAAATGAGAACTTAGCTTTATTATTTGCACTGGCACCAATGGAGCTACCCTTTACCGTTATAGATGCAAAAGGAAGCAGGTCGCCTTTATCGTTAAATACAGTTCCAAAAATCTTCTGGGATGATGCAGGGAGGAAAAAACAGGATAATAAAACTAGTAAAGATAATTTCATACAATGGTTTAGGTAAAAACGAAATTAAGGTTGGAAATGTTACTGAAAAGATAAATATACCGGCAAAACGGAATTAACACAGAGCCGGTCACTCTGTTGAATTAAACAGCTTTTGAAGCAAACACTCTCCTGAACAAACTTCCGGTCAATGCGCCGAATGCACCAGTGAGCCCACCAATAGCCCCGGTTACAGCAATCAATGATTCCGGGCTGTCTTTCTTCAATATCAATTCAGAAATCTTATGCGCCAGTAAATGTTCATTCTGGGTGCTGATCCACCAGCTCAAACCGGCCCAGAGTGCAAAAAGCGCCAGCAGCCCGCATAGAAAGGCAATTCCGGGCTTTTGGTAAATAGCTGCCGCAATGATAAAACAAACAATGGCAATGCTCCACCAGGGAAGATAAAGGCAGGTTACAAAACTAAGAAGTGCCATCAATAAAAAAGATATAAAGAATTTCATGCGAATTGCGTTTATTGGTTTCCGTTAATTTAAAGGTCAGGATTTACTGAAATGCATTACCCAATGCACTCTCTTATCTTTTTGTTCAGCTGCCGTCATCATCCAGAGCGGGTAATATTTACCAGCTACCCATTGGTCGATGAAATTGTCGTAGAATTTACTGCCGGGGTTTCCGTTTTGTCCGCCAGGGTATACCCCATACGCTTCCGTTTTCTCTGTCAGGTTTACCACCATCCTCCAGCTGGGACCATGGTTGTCGCGGGTTGCATTGATCACGTTGGAACCACCGCCAATGGGCAGGTGCGAGCGATTGAAAGGCGCTATTTTCTGCAGGAGGTGATTCACACGCGTATCTTTGTATTTAGCCCATTCGAGTTTCCCGGCTTTTTCTGATTCTAATAATACGGCCACTGCTTTTTTAAAAGCAACTGTGGTCATATCTGAAAGGGTTTCTTTAATTGGCGTGCGAACATCATCCAGGAATTTGAATGCAGAATCTTTTAAAACTCCTTCTATCAAGGTACTGGCCCATGGTTTCATGATCACCGAAGGAGCATTGGCATATTCATCGCTGAACACCGTATCCTGGAAGATATCCCAGGTCTTTACAAATATGGTGGCGCCTTTTGAATCAATATCATTGCGCAGGTTCCAGTTTTTTAATAATTCAAAATAACGGGCTTCTTCTCCATTGAGGGTTTCAGCAAGAATATTTTTTATAAAGATTGGATTGGCCATTTCTCCAAATACATTGTAATTATCTGTTTGCAGGGCCATCATATCCTGAGGGGTGATGCCCTGCATGGCGGCCAGTTTACGATTGATAATAAATCCTCTCGGTGACGGATAATCGCGGCCCAGGTAATAAGGATAAGTTGAATCTACCGGGCGTTGATTGGCGCTGCTCACAAATCCTCTTTCAGGGTTATACTGAAAAGGCGTTTCATCCATCGGTATCATACCCTGCCACATGTAACTGCTATCCGTTCCCGGCATAACGAAATCGCCCTGCCCTTTCCATTTGGCCGGAAATTCGCCCTGGGTGCGGATCGCAATGTCACCGTTCTTACAGGCGAACACACAGTTTTGTCCGGGTGTATGCAGGTTGGTCACTGCTGCAGAATAATCTGCATAGTTCTTGGCATGATTGAGCATATTAAAGATGAGCAGCTCGTTGCTGCGCCGATGGGCCGTCCAGGTTACTGCATAACTTTTATCGCTCGTATTTCTTTTTCCATTGAAGGAACGATCATACATAACGGGACCGAATACAGTATAAGCA
>JAKQKY010000168.1 GCA_029560415.1 Bacteroidota bacterium
TAAATATCATTGATAAACTGTCGCTGCAATGCCGTATCCGTAGTGGCCGTAATCTTATCATACGCATTCCAGAAATTACTGATATCAGCGTTGAAAAAAACCTGTTTAAACGATTGTGCAGTGACTACACAGCTGAGCATAATAATGCCAGCCAAAAAAAATACTCTTTTCATTGGTTATACCGTTGGTTTGAAAATAAAAAGGGGAATAAACAGGAGATTGGATAATGACAACTATTAACGGTTGTCCTTATCCGTTTATTGTGAGCTGATGAATGATGAATACTATAGCTTCAGACTATCCACCGGAATTTTGTTATTGGAATTCCAAAAGGCCGAAACGTTGACGATCTTCCAGCCGTCGGCAGCCTTTTCCATGATCCTGGTTTCCTGACTGAGTTTATAATACTTATTCTCCTTATCCGCATTGTATTGTTTCCAGATAAGATAGGCTGTGCGTTCATTAAAAAATTTGACCTGTGGTTTTTCCTTCTTCACTGCCGGGTGTATCACTTCTTTCCCGTTTTTATAATACTTTTCAATCCAGTTCTTCCCCTGTTCATTGATTTTCTCCCAACCAATGGCGGCATCCATGGAACCGTCGTCATTATTCCAGGCCTGCATGGCATAGGGCTCATGACTCCAGTTTTTGGCCCAGCATTCATAATTGCCGGCAAAAAAACAACTGGTCTCATTCTCGATGACTTGCAGGATGGCGGTTGTTTCAACCGCTTCATCAAAACTGGTAACTGCTGAGGTAGTTGATTTCTTTTCTGCTGGCTCCTGGCAGGAAAAAAGGGCAAAACATAACAGGATGGTGCTGAGAATTTTCATGATTTACAGTTTATGTAGGTAAGTGGAAAACAGATACCTTATCAGTGGTTTCAGTATCCTTCTCCTAATATACAAAACCTCAGGCACTTCGGCGCTGCATTTAATGAGTGTATATCACCACCCCCGTTTTATTCAGGGCCACCAGGTCACCGTTTTCGTTCTGTAAAAGGGCAATACCACTTTCAAAAAAACGGAAGACCGCATTATAGAGAAAGGGAATCACCGGGTTTCCTTTTTTATCAATGCCACCCCATTTTTCCCCTTTTTTTACAAAGGCGATCCCTTCAGAAAATTTTTCCACCGCTGAATATTGTCCGGCCTTGATGATCACCTTACCGGCTGAATCAATATAGCACCAGCCCTTCTTTTCACTATGTACTTTTCTTAATCCTTCGGATGGCGGATAGACTTCATCATAGGTTAAACTAAAATCAGGGCCAGGTCTCTTTACTTTTTCTCCCTTTTTATTAATAAATTCCTCGAATGCCCCTTTCTTTACCCTGGCTATTCCATTTTTAAACGGGTCCGCATCCATATATATATAAGGTATTACTTCCTCCCCTGCTCTGTTTATGTAGCCATATAGCTCCTGATACTTGGCTATAGTTAACCCTTCCGAAAATGCAGGTTCGATCCAGTCATACTTACCAAAGGGAATCAGCATATGGCCGGTACTGTCAATCAACCCGTATGTACTTCCGCCGGCATCCTCCACCCTGGCCAATCCTTGCTCAAAACAACTAAGATAAGGATGTAAGGCCGGTATAACCAGTTGTTGTTGCTGGTTCACAGCCCCCCATTTCCCGTTCACCTGAACCGCTTTAGGCCAGCCGCTGTTGGCACAATGAGAGATCGACTGATAAATAACCGGCAATACCAGTTTCCCTGTTTTATCGATCAGGCCATACTGATTATTTTTCTCTACTACAGCCAGTCCATCAAAAAATTGCTGGATATAATCATACTCAAATGGAATGACCAGTTCTCCGTTGCCATTGATAGCCCCATATTTTTTCTCTTTATTCCAGACCGGTGCTGGATTTTGTGACAGGCTGAACAGGTAACCAAAACAGGAGAGCAGGAGGAAGACTGTTTTTCTACTATTCATAAAAAGTCATGATGATGGTGATAATAATTGATTTTCTCCTGCAATAATAACCGGTATGTGGAGAAAAAAAAAACCACGGAGAGGGTATTCGTGTGGGGTTTTCTTAAATTTTGTATGATGACTGCCCTACATTTTTCCTACTCTCCCAGCCACTTAAAAATATCATCTACCACTAGATTAGCCTTAAAGCCCATTCCGATCTCTTCGCCATATTTACGTGCTGTTTCGCTATAAATATGGTCATAGTTCGGATATACTTTATACGTCAGATTCTGCTTCCCTTTTCGTATGAATTCCAGTGCCGCATAGTCTGTATTGGCAATATAGGAGCCTTCCACATCCCGACCACTAGCAATTAACAGGATGGGAATATTGAGTTTCAGCATGTTTTCCAACGGGGTTTCCTTCGAATAACTGTACCATTTATTAAATGGATCTCCCCAGAAAGTCTGCTTTGTATCAGCAGGCGACTGGTAGATGGCTTTCTGTACTTTTAAAAGACTATCCACCACCTGTTGGGCTTCTTCATAGCTCATCTGGTTGTTCAGCGCCTGCTGCCGGGCCAGTAAGATCCGGTCATAAATATGATCCAGTGCATTGGCTGACATGATCACTACTTTCTTCACTTTCCGGTTCAGCACAGCCACTTTGGGCGCCACCTGCCCGCCCTGCGAATGGCCGACCACAATTACATTACTGGTATCAACCGGCAGCACTTTCAGCAGGTAATCAATTGCCTTCGAGGCACTTTGGGCCCGCCAGTCAGCCGTATTGTTCTCTTCTGCATAGGCGGTAACCTTATAGTTCTCCTGGTTATTGTTTACTGAATCGTACAGCGGTATTCCGGCCTTATTGATAAACACAATATGGTATTGATCTTTATACTGACTGAACCGGTAAAAGCCGGTATAATATACCTGCTGATCGGCCCGGTTATACTTGAACGTGGGTTCAAGGCCGGATCCACCCAGGAAAAGCAACAAAGGCTTTTTTTTATCCATATCCTTCTTAAATACTGAAAACTGGATCTCCTTCAAAACCGGGTCATTGAGCTGATAGATCTTTATCTGATCCAGGAAACCGGACTGGCTATTGGCACATAAAGCAGAAAGTACTATCAGGCCTATCGAGAGTATTCTTATCATATTGGTGATTAAAGATTGATTCCGTTTTTGGGGGTAGCGAGCCGATTGGAGTGATAACGCCACTATTACTTATTAAATATAATGAAACGCTTAAAGTTTCGTGAAAAAGGAAAACAGCCAGTTTCATCCATTTCCAAAACAGGTTCTTTTCATACCTGCAGGGTTTACCTGGCGCTCAACCCTGAGGCGTATACGTAACTATATCAATACCGATCCCGTTGGGATCCTCTATGGCAAAGTGCCGGTCACCCCAGGGTTCATTTCGGATATCAATTTTAATCTCCACCCCTTTCTTTTTTACTTCGGCATAGACTTTATCTACATCCCCCACTTCAATTGTAAGGTACATACCATGGCCCGTATAAGCCCGGAGAAACAGGGGTTGCTGACTGGGGTGATCCGGCAACAGGAAACTGATCTCTGCCTCCTTCCCCGGAGTGTGCATCAGGAGATAAAACTCGTTTTCAAAACTGACACCAAAGCCCAAAATACTGGTGTAAAACGTTTTTGTTACTGCCAGTTTAGAAGTGACAATACCTGCATTTAATTTCATTTTTGGTTTATTTTTTTGGAGGGAATTAGCTTGCGCATACACAACTGTAGTCAGACAAGATGCCATAAGCAGGGTCCATAATTTTTTCATTTTCGTTGATTTTATACTGCAAAAATGAAGCATCCCCCCTTTGTAACATTGTAAAAATCGGACAATCTAGCGCCCAAGAGCTTTACCGGGTGTAACCCCATAGAAACTTTTAAACTCCTTTATAAAATGAGCCTGGTCGTAATAGCCGGATGAAAAAAATACTTTATGCTGCCGCAGACTTTGCGAAGAGGGTTTTGCATTTAAAAGTTGCTGAAAGCGGACCACTTTACTGAATACCTTGGCCGTATCCCCGATATAGTACTCAAAAAGTCGTCGCAATTGCCTTGGACTAATCCCGGTATCCAGTTCATTTTCTATATCAATATCCCCAGATTTCTCCAGTATGCGTTGAAGAGCGTCATAGAAACGATTGTCCGGTTTGAATGAAAAAGTAGAAACCAATTGCAGAAAGTAGTCATCAAATAGCTTTCTGAACTGATCGGTTGTCTGATCCGAATAAAAATTTTTGTTGATATATTCAGCGATCGCCGGTACTATATTCGCCAGTAACTCCGACCGGTTACTGAGTTCTTTTGCTGGTACTCCAAACAACTGGGGAAACATCGACGGTAAAAACCGGACCCCCACATAATTAAACGAAAGACCAAGGGGAAATTCAGTAAACTTCTTACAAAAACCCATTACATAACTTTCCTGCGGAGAATGGAGTTCAAAAAAGATATCAATACATCCATCCGCCACCACGCGGTAAATAAATGGTTCTGTCAGTAGCTGGTTGGTTTTAAGCTGCCAGTAACAATAAATAAATGGCTGTAAGTGGCTATTCGGCAAAAACTCTGCATACGATACCAGCTCAGCTGGTTGCTTTACGGTTGGCTGAACTGGTTTATAAAACTGACGCAGGTTAATAGCTGTGCTCACTTCTTCCGTTTATCAGTTTTTGAAACTTTCACTGCAGCTGTTTCGATATCAGTTTGAATCTGCCGCAATTTGTTTTCGCATATCGCCAGGAGTTCATTGGCCTGCTTCACGTTGGCGGCCAGCTTGTCCAACGGAATATTGCCATCTTCCAGCTGTTCCACCAGATCCTGCAGCTTTGAATAGGCTTCGTTATAGTTCAATTCGCTTTTCATTTTTGGTCTTTTTGGTTACCGTACTGTGAATGGTTTCATTCTTCAAAATGGTCTGGAGCTGCATTTCTGCCGTAATTATCTTCGGGTCTACCACAATCTTATTATTATGCATAATAATGGCAAAGCCCCGGTTGAGGATATCCTGCGGACTGGAGAGCCGGATGATCCGTTTCGCCTGTTCGAGTCTTTCGGTTGCACGATCCAGTTGACGGGTGGTGGCATCCGTTACCCTTCTTCGGAGTTCAATGAGTGTATTCTCAAAACTGAAATTATGCTCCACGATCATAGCGGCGACTTTGGTCGGTGTTTTTTGTTCCCGCGCCATCAGGTCCACAATACTCTGATTGCGGTCGTGCCCGATGCCGGTAAATACAGGCACCGGAAATTTTGCCACATAAGCCGATAGCGCATAATCATCAAAGGGTTTGAAATCCCCCAGCGAGCCGCCACCCCTCACAATCGCCACCAGGTCAAAGGACTCCTTGCTTTGCTCAATCAGCTGCAACTGTTCCAGTATCAGCTGGTGGGCATTATCGCCCTGAATTGTGGTTAAAAATTCTGTAATGGAAAATTGATACTCGTGTTTATTCTGCTTTAACTCCTGCAGAAAATCCCGTTGCCCATCGGAGTTGGGGGCAGTAATCAATGCAATCCTGCTGATGACCATGGGAAGCGACAGCCGGTTGTTATAGGTGCGGTAGATGCCATCAAACAACTGGATGGTTTCCGGGTTTTCCCGGACCAGTCTTTCGAGCGTCTGCTGCCGCTCCAGTTCCAGCGTACCCAAGGCATGCGCCACATCAATTTGCAACACATCCAGGTTAAGCCCGTACACTTTATGATACCTGACTTTCACCTTACAGGTGATCTCTGCTCCGTCTCTGAAGGGCTGCCGGAGTACTTTTTCGAATTTTTCAATCTCACTATAGGTATTGGCCCAGAAGACAGCTCGTATTTCGGTGATCTTTGTGCCGAACTCATATTCTTCCAGGGTCAGGTAACACCTTCTGCTGGATTCATACTTTTTTACATTCATGATCCGGGCCGAAACCGTGAATACCTCGCCCTCAAAACGGGACTGAATGGTATCCTGGATGAGTTGAGTGAGGGTGGAGAGTCTGATACTGTCATTCATAATTAGGCACACAATTTAGTCCATTCCATGACATTTGAAGTACCACTTTCAGGTAGTATATTTCTGCACAAAAAACCCCACCTTATGGCGGGGTTCAATATTTGTTTCAACTAATTTTTAATTGATCACCGCATTAATCTTCCCCCACAACTCATTATCAAAACCGGATACGGCAAAACTGGGATTCTGCGGATCAGAGGCATCCCCCATCCGGATCACCACCATTTTTTTGGAAGGGACCACATAAATACGCTGGTCTTCTGCTCCCATGGCCGCATACATATCGGCTGGGGCGTTGGGGATCAGGGAACCCGGATAAAAAGTCTGGCCGCCAGGGATCATCGCTCCGGATTTGCCATTGAGCCACCAGAGATAACCATAAGAGGGATTGATGGTCTGGGAGGTATTGATGGCTTCATTGAAAAAAGCCTGGTTGATGATCTGTTCATTATTCCACTTACCATTGTTCAACGCCATCAGGCCAAAGCGGGCCATACTCCGGGTATTGCTGTGATATACGGTGAAGATCAGGCCGTAATTCCAGAACCCATCCATCCCCAATTTATTCTTCAGTTTAGCATTAAAATAATTCTCATAAGTCTGCCCGCTGGCAGCGCCTACCACATCCATCAGTTTCTGGAATACATTGTGATAAGACCAACGGGTACCCGCATCCGCCATATACTTCAGGTTGGCACGGATCACCAGTTCACTGGAATCGTTGAGTCCGGATGTCATCGTTAGTAAATGACGCACCGTGATCAGGTTCTCTTTGGCCAGGGGGGCCACGGTCCAACCGGCACCCAGGTACTGTGAAGCCTTTGTATTAATGTCCAGCAAACCTTCCTGCTGGGCAATACCGGTAGCGGTTGACACCAGGGTCTTGCCGGCACTATTCCAGGGCCAGGTAGCCGTGGCACTATGACCGTTAAAATATTCCTCCATCACGATCCGGCCATTCACCAGGATCATAAAGGATTTACTGTGTTTCTGACTGAGATAATCTTTTAGGGATTGCACATTGCCGGTATTCCAGCCCAGACCAGACATGGACTTTCGCTCCCAGCTGGTGTCCGTATTTGAGGGGAAAAACATGGCCTCGGCAGCGGGCGGATCGGTGGTATCCTTACCACAGGAAGCAAAAACGATTAAGAGAACGAATAAAGGGAACCTGGATAGTCGCATAGGTTGGTTTTAAGGATAATAGACCCGGGAAATTCAAAAAAGTTAAAACGTAAAAAACTTTTTTTTATTGGCCGGAACTGCGACTGATCTATGTACTGCTCAAAAATCCGGTTATAAATGGTTTTGTATACGTCCAAGTATGGTTTCCAACGCATTTTTTAGTTTTTCCAGGGCTCCGGAAACCGCCAGTTCCACCGTATCATCCTGATGTGAAACAGCCATAGGCTGCCTTCCTTCCAGCCGGGCCTCCAATAAACACTGAATATCACTTATCCCCTCTTTCTTTCCATTTTCATCTGACAGATGCACTTCTATTCTTGTAATATGAGACTGGTATTTTTGAAGTTCTTCATCAATCAGGGAAGTAAAGTAATGTTGTTGCCTTTCGTCTCCGTTGATGGTTTTGTCAGTATTAAACTGAATTTTCATTTTTGAATTTTTTTAATAAGAGGTCACTTAACCTTTATCTTCATCCAGGTCATTCTTATTGTCTCCCCCCAGGCTGTAATAATTGTTTTCCTCATCCTCACTGCCCAGCATTTCCTGCTGATCATCCAGTTCAGAACCGGGAATATCCAGGTCATCCCCGGACATATCTTTGGTAAAATTCTTTTCGTTATCCCCTTGCTCCTTTTCGTTTGGCGCTATTTGCTGAGAAATATCTTCCGGATTTAAATCCTGTTCTTCTTTTGCCTGTCGGTAAATATCTTCTTCTGGTTTATACTCCAGCCTTTTCAATTTAAGTGCCATTTCATTATCTGTTTTTGAGGCCTTTTGTGTCATTGGTTACTATTTTTTTAGTCTGTAGGAGTGGAACTCACTCACAAGGTGGCCCATTTCAGTGCTTAATTTATATCAACCATTTGAAAATGAATTGTATAATTCACAGGTCCCCCTCGCCAAAATTCTATCCAAATGGAGTATAGTCCGGCAAGGCTGTCTGAAGCATCTTGCTAACCTAAATACCTGAACAATGAAACTCATCCCAATCCTCGTTTTACTGATCGCGATTATTTCCTGCAAAAAATCCGGCTCCGATAATGGCGGACAAGAAACCGGGGTTACCGTTACATTCCGGAATATAAATTCGTACCCTTTGCGGTTAGTGGTAACCGGTACAGGGGCTGATACCGCCTATCCCTTCACTAATAAAGTACTGGATATTGATATGGCCGCCAACAGCTCGGTGCAACGAACGGATATCCCTGCCGGAAACAGAAAACTGGTGACCATGATCGTCTGCACGGCCAACCAACCGTTTAATAATATTTGCACGACAATGGTCTACAGGAGTATTTCTTTGGCAACCGGACAATCTTATACAGAAGCATTCTGATAAATAGACTGGGATAGGTTTTACTTGTTTGAATCGCTGATCTGCCGGAGTTCATCAGCGCTTAACCCAAGATCCTTCAATATAGTAAGGATAAAAGCCGTTTTCTGACGGGTATATTCCTCCCGGGTCATACCAGGGGTATTGGCGATTCCCATTTTGATACCTGCATATTGCGCCATGAGTTGCGCATCCTTTAAGAGGGCATCCCGGACCAGCAAGTGATTCTTCAACGCCAGGCTATAGGAATAGCAGACATACAAATGATGCTCCATCCATGTTTGCCGGTCCGGGGTTTCGGGTGTCGATAAGGATTGTTGGCGGAAAGCAAACCGGCCCGGTATTCCCTGATCACCCCGGTTAATATATCCCAGCTTCTCCAGTTTTGCGGCAATACCGGTAAGCAGGGATTTATCTGTAAAAATGATATCAATATCCAGGATGGGTTTGGCGGGTAAACCGGGTACTGCTGTACTACCAACATGTTGGATGTCGGTAAGAAAATGGGTTAGATGAAATTTCAACAGCAGGCAAATCCGGTTGAACTCCTCTTTCCATAATGGATTATACGAATGAACAAAAATTGTCATTGATCTTGTTGGCTGGTCAATAAATATCCGGCATCTATCCTCTTCATTATAATGTTTTATAATCCGTAAAGCATTTGCTTGGAAAAATGAAGTAAGTCTGCTGAAAAAGATACGGTTGCTGAATAACGGATTCGTTGCTTACTTATTTTGTTTAGCCAGTTGGATTGTAAAAGCTTTTACAGCATCCCTTTTAATTAAGAAATCATCTATCCCCTGTGTAACCGTATGATCCGGCAAAATTCCGGTTTCATCCGGCAAGTCAATCGCCAATGACTCATGGGTATTATTCGCCACATAGTAGACCAGTTTTGTATTGGCCAGTCTTTTGGTCGTCATGCCAGCCGAACAAAACTGATTGGAGCCAAGTTCTTCCCCCACAATCGTTCCCAGCTTCAGATACCGGGCAACTGACATAAAATGACCCGTCGTTGAGTTGCCAACTCCATCAATTATAAAGTAGGAATTCCCTTCAAACCGGGTTGTAAACGGATATACAATATCCTCCCCTTCTATTTTATCCCGCTTGCCCTCAAACTGCACATTTGAATAATAGGTGAAGGGTTGATTCACCAGGTACTGCAATAAATGAATACTGGAGGATTGGGAACCGCCCCTGTTTTGCCGCAGATCAATAACCAGCTTGTTAACCCCTTTCTTACGGATTTCACCAAAACTGCTGTCAATAAAAGCCTTAAACACTTCAAAGTCAGCCCACCGGTAATAATTAAATGAAGCCACCTTAAGAAAAGCGATCGTATTTCCCTCCATGAAACTAAGTGAAAGATTGTTGCCGGAAAGATCCAGGGTTCTGTCAAAATAAGGCTCCTCTATGTTTGATGTTGTATTCAGGATAATAGGCGCACTTGCTCCTTTTATAACGATCTCATATCTGTCCGGAAATCCCAAAGCAAAGGGAATCATGGCTGTACTCCAGGTATTAAAAAAATGACTCTTGGTGGTTTGGATATAGCCCTGTGCAGGAATATGCCTGTAGCACTCTTTAATAATTTCAGTAACTGCTTTACCATTGATACTCACTACTTCATCCTTTACCTTAACTTTTTGAGTATTACTCAATGGATTAATTACATACAGCTGATTGTTTATCCAGCGCGTTTGCAGTGGAAAGCG
>JAKQKY010000176.1 GCA_029560415.1 Bacteroidota bacterium
GTTGTACTTACCATGCAACCTGATTGAAGCGCACTATACGAGATCGTTGCCATGCCACTTGAAACGCCCTTTACATACGTAGTCCGTATTTTGGTGGTTCCGGTATTTACCATGGCGATTGACGGATCACTGCTGCTCCACACACCTGTTGCAAAAGTATTCGTGAGTTTAGTTGAGTCATTTACTTTACAAAGTGCTCCATTTCCTGTGATGGCTGGTAGCGCTGTTAAAACCGGCACTGTATATTCTGCCAAAGCATAATAATCACATGGATTTTTTATCCAGTTGTATACGATGATGGCCTTTCCATAACCCACTGCTGTTACGTTTCCATTGTTATCTACGGTTGCCACTTCAGGATTCAGACTTCTGAATGTACCACCGGTTGAATCATTGTAAATATGTGTTGTGCCACCGATCACACAACCAACAAAATCACCTTTCAGGGCTGGCAATGCATAATAGATCGGGCAGCACTTCACCATGAAACATTGTGTGCAGGTTTTACACAATACGCCATTCACAAACAATTCGTATTTGATGCAATAGATACCTTCCCGGTTAAAAGTATAGATCAAAGGATTGCCAGGTGATACATTGTTCAACGTGGCGATGGGAACATTGTTCAATAGCAGCGTAGCTTTTACGGTAGCTACACAGCCAGCAGGCAGTTCGGCGCCAATGGCACCGGCATTGATGAAAAATTTGTATTGTCTCTTACATTGCAACTGGGTAGCCAATGAAGTCTCACAAGGAGAACTTAAGGAAGATAATACCGGCAAGCCTTTCACAGTTCCCATGGAAAAAGTAATGGTAGGATCACTTAAAAATGCAAACGCATTGCAATTACAAGGATTCGGACATTCAACACTGAAACAAACCGTGCAACTATCACATACTACTCCATTCACTTTTAAATAATGCTTCACACAATATGTACCCGATTGGGTAAATGTATAAGAGATTGGATTTGCTATGGTCGTATTCGGATTTATGACCAACGGCACCGGGTTACCTACTTTGATGATGACAGCGCTGTCTTTGGCCACACATGGCAGTGAATAAGGATTGGTATAATTAATTGAAAAGCTATACGTCGTATTGCACATCAATGGTCGGGCCAGGCTCGTATTACATTGCACTGGTGGCGGGAATATGATAATATTATTGTTCGCTACTACTCCATTGGGAATATTGGGTAAACTTGCAATGATCTGCGGGTTACCGGTAAAATGGAATCCTTCTACGCAGGTGCAAACCACATCGCAGACCACATTAAAGCAGATGGTACAACTGTCGCAAGTAATACCATTCACAACCAGTTTGAATTTCACACAATATAAGCCCTGGCTTGTGAAAATATAATTCAAAGGAGCAGCCTGGGAAATATTATTCTGGGTATAGATCACATTGCCACCAAGGATCACCTCTCCCACTACATTGGTCTGGCAATTGCCACTAGGCCATGGATGCTGGTAATTGATGTAGAACTGGTAGTTCTTCTGGCATTCCAAATTATAAGGGTAAGTTGTACCACAGGTCATAGGCACTTCTGTTCCACCTCCGGCAACTACACCCTCATCAATATGAGGCAGTACGATCGTTGGTTGCCCGGTGAAATGAAAGGCCGTATCACATGCACATGGTGGTTCGGGTATCGGGCAATTATAAAATACCTGCCTGATACAACTATCACATTTTACACCATCGCACCAGCCGATCAGTTTAATAAAGAAACTTCCACTGGTTCCCGGCGTTGGTGTATAAGTGTACGGCAATGAAGGAATATTCAGGATCACATTTCCCAGGTTATCGAGCAACTGGCCGGTTACCGTTCCCGAACATCCACCTGGCGAACAATTGTAGGCTGCATTTATGATCAGTGGACTGCACCCGATGCCGATCTCTTCCTGCCCGCATGCCCAGTTCTGGTATGTGGCTCCGCTATCTATACTATACTGCCTGAAAGCCCAGCTGCTGCCCACGCAATTACAACAATTTTTTACGAACACATCAAAAACACCGCTACTGTCTTCACAACCATTCGGGAAACTAACGGTGGTCCATAGATGATGTAAACCAAGGCTCAGGAAATTTCCCGGTATCGTGATGGCTCCACTACCCGAATAGATCAGGGTACCGGCAGGTTTAATGCCATCGAACCATTGCACAAAATAATTGCTGAGGTTGGGCAATTGGGCCAAAGGAATGGTAATGTTGGTATCGGTACAGATCGTATCACAACCGATAGGAAATAATTCAAGACTAGGCGCAGGATTTATGTTGATCGCATTGCTCATGGCGCTGCAACCCGTGAGCAGGTTGGTTGCGGTGGCAAAATAAATACCTGCAACCGTGGTATTGATGACTGGCCCGAATGCTCCTGTATTCCAGGTATAATTATTGGTAATGAGCGGCGATATCACCCCGATCGTGTTCAATGAATTAGCACACAAAGTTCCACTGGCATTGATGGCCACTGAAGGAAATTTATAAGTATAGATACATAAGCTGTCGTATGCTACACAACCGTTTGCATCCACTACCTGTAAATAGATTACAAAATTGGTGTTGTTAACCAGGGTTCCGGTAACAGTTGTAAAGTTGGAACTGGTTCCGTTTGGTGAAAAGCTGATGCCACCGATACTGCTGCTCCAGTTATATGTATATCCAACAAAATTTGCAGCACTCATATTAAAACTCCATGGGTTGGCAGCCGGATCAAAGCAAACAGTTGAACTGGTTTCAATGTCAGCGATCGGATCGGGATAGAATTTAACCACGGCGGTATCAGACAACATGGTACAATTGCAGGAAGGAGTGGCACCGGATACAAATACGCTGTACAAACCAAAATCAGTTGCCGCATAAGTAACACTGTTGGCACCCGAAATATTTACGCCATCCTTCTTCCATTGATAAATGTAACTGCTGCACATCGTGTTACCGTTCGGATTGATATTGGCAGTTAACAATACAGAACCTCCCCTGCAGATCGTAGCGGGGTTAGGCGTTACCGTTACGATCGGTTTTGGATGCACGGTAACGATCTGTGTTTGGGTGGCTGTACAACCATCTATTGTAGTAACGGTTAAAGTAGCCGGGAAACTTATGGGTGCATTCGTTGCATTCGTGTATTGATGTTGTGGTGTTGCAGCCGGCGGAGCAAATGAATAAGATCCGTCGCCGAATTGCCAGTCATAACTGGCATATCCCGGAGCTGTAACGAAATAGGTAATGTCTTTACTGCAGGTAGGATTTGGATTGATCGTAAAGTTTGCATTCGCGATGGTTACCGTAACAGGTGCTGAAGTGGTGGATGTACAGCTTCCTTTCGTTACACTGAGCGTAATGATAAAAATACCACTGCTGGTTGGCGTTACACTTTCACTGGTGGTAGCTCCTAACGTTCCCGTGTATGTGCCGCCCGTGATCGACCAGCTATAGGTTGCACCTGCGATCGTTGGATAATAAGTGGATGCATCGGTCATAGACAAAATACCCGTATTACAATTATAACTGGCGCTGATGCCAGCCACCACCGGTACGTCTACTGTTTTGCAGACGGATATACAACAGGTATCATTTAATCCGGAGGACGTATTAAACACCAGTGTTTTTTGTGATATACAGGCAGTGTATTGACCCGCTGCGCCATATTGATGCTGTGCCGTTAAAGAAGGCAGGAGTTCCGAAGTTCCGTCTCCATAACAATAATTCACTTTGAAGCCGCCAGTTGGCGAACCGGTTCCGGTATAAAAGGCCGAGAAAACCGTTGGATTACATCCTGAATAATTATAATCGAGACCAAAGGTTACTGCACTGCAGGCCGGTGTAGTACAACAGAAATAAATATCGTCGGGGATACAGATCGTATTGGAAGTGATATTGCAGCCATTGGCACAGGTGGCCACACATCTGTAACATCCCAACTGGGTTGCATTATAATTAGCGCTTGTTGCACCAAATATGGGAGAAAAATTCGGGTTGCCTACCGGTTTAAAATACCATTGCAACGTAGCAGCGCAGGGAATACTTAAAGCAGCCTGGCTAAGCGGGATGCTGAAACTACTCAGGTTACAATTGCTCACCATACAGGGTGGCGTAATAGAAAACTGGTATCCATCCGGTGGAACATTGATCGTTTTTGTAACCGGGCAACTGCCTCCACTACCTGGGTTCACGGTAACACTATATACACCCGGCGTTAATATCGTAATAGATTGCGTGGTAGCACCGGTACTCCATAAATAGGTTTGTCCGCTTGGATTGGCGGTGAGCGTATATCCTAATCCGTTACTAAAACAGGCCCCGCTCTTGCTGATACTCACGGGAAGGGGTAAACTCACCGTTATAGGCGCTATGCCAGTTCCCCCACAATGACTCACCCTCAGCTGACCAATATTGGTACCAAAGCCATGCCACAAGATGGTCACGTTTGGTGTTCCCTGCCCTGATTGAATGGTGCCCATGTTTGCATTGATAATGCTCCAGGTATATACAATGCCTGGTATGGGACTGGCCACCGCGTAACTAACCACTTCATCAATACAAACCGCAGTTTGAGGGGATAAAATAGATGGTGCAGGCGGGTTTGCAACAGAAGTGGTGATACTGGTTGACGCACAACTGTATTTACATTGCTGTGTAGCCGTAACGATATACGGACCTGAACCGGAAAATGATAAATATATGGTATCGAGTATGGCACCAGGGTTATTTAAAACCTGTGTGCCGGGCGGATAGGTCCAGGCAATATTCATATCAGGAACGGTACTGGTTACCCAGAATTTCACTACCGTACCCGGACAAGCTACATTCGTGCTTTTGGCGATCGTAAGCACCGGTTTAGGGGCCACCACGATCACGGCCTGTTGCGGACTGTTACAAAATGCAGACCCGATCTGCGTGGCGGTTATGGTAAAAGTTCCTGTTTGCGTTGAGGTCCAGGTATGCGCAATGCCCGCACCAGTTCCAGTTACGGCCGGCGTGGTATTGATACTCCAGTTAAAACTACCCGGAGGCGATGTTGAAAACGCTGAATTACAAGTCACACAACTTGTGCTGGGTCCCACGATACTGAAAGGAGGATTCACCAGCACTGTTTTGGTAGAACTGCCCTTGCAATTTTGCAGGCTGTCGATATAATCACATTTGATCGTATAGCTGCCTGGTGCAGTAAAGATCACGCCAAATGCAGGTGTATTGATATCTGTGCCATTAATGATGGTAAAACCGGTGGCCGGCAAAATACTCCAGGTATAAAAAACACCCGGCAGTGAGGGTAAAGTATAGGTAGAGGCTGCATTCAGACAGACAATATTATTTCCCTGGATGGGCATTCCATTGTACAGCACTTTTTCTATGAGGCTGGTGGTATTTCCGCAGGACCCTGCACAGGATGGAGGAATGGTAAGGGTAACGGTTGGGTTTGTAATGAAAGGAGTCAGGTTGTTCCAAACCACTTTTACACAACTACCCGACCCGATGACGGTTCCGCCTAATGCCGACCAGTTGTACGATGAACAACCTGTTATGGATGAACAATACGTTACTGTGTCGCCTGCACAATGCATCTTTTTACAATCGGGCGTGAGTATCTGCAATCCTGTACTGTTATCTACATAAATGGTATCATAATATGTATTTGAACAACCGCAATTACTTTGATCCTTCGAGTTACTAACGGTTAAGGATACCACATAAGTACCCGTTGCAGGATAGGCATGAGAAACACTCATTCCCCCGTTTTGGGTATTTCCATCTCCGAAATTCCAATACCAGCTGGTATAAACTCCCAATGATGTATTGGTGAACGTTATAGATTGGTTCTTACAAACCGTATCACCTGTGTTCTTTACAAACAAGGCTTTAGGTGATTTTGTAAGGCAGAACTGCTGCGTCAATACTTTAAAACAACTGCTGTCGCTGTTGAAGATGGTGACCTTTATGGTGCCCAGCGATCCGCTACCCCAGGTAACATCAATGTAGGATAATGGCGTTGATAAAGTAGTGAGCACATTTCCATTGATAGTGCCTCCCGTTACATTCCATACATATGTAAAGCCTGGTGTAATGCCCGGTACAACCTGGATCTTGTTCGTACTATACTGGCACATGACTACAGCATCCGAACCCGGTTGACCTGTCGTTGAACGTGGACAATCGGGTGTTTCACAATTAAATTTCGGGAACTGCAATTCAAACTCGGGGCAGCATGATTGTGCGAAAGTTTGTTTTGTTCCGATCAATGAAAACACAAATAATAACAGGTAAAAAGACAAGAATGACTTTTTCATAAACGCAGCATTTAGGAATGGTAAAAAAAATGATTTAGTTACGCAGGGCCTTCTAATATAAACTTATTAATTTATATATACCAATAATTATGTGAGAAGTCTTGAAATATTTTGGGAGGATGTTATTAATGGTTAAACATCGTTAATCAACTAATTGCCAACAACTTATATATTGTCATAAATGACAACTTATTTACCAAAAAGTAGTAATCATTATGCAGTCTACAGGTTTTTACTTTCAACTAAAAGCAAGGCGCCGATTCGTTTAAAAACTACTTAATGTATTTGCTGCCGGGTTTGGAAATTAGTTGTTGCTGGTTTAATGAACCGGCTTCTCAATCTCATAAAAGGTTGTTCTACCACCATGTTTAGGATATGGGCCACCGTTATACAGGATATCATGGTAAAGAAAAGCAACAGGTTACTATTGAGCTCAAACTCATTTAATACCAGGTGAGTTACATGGATCACTCCTTTGTGAGTTAAGTAAATGGCGTATGAAATCCTTGCCATAAAACTAATACCATTGGATTTCAGTTTGAACAACAAGGAGGTTGGGCTAATGGCGCCGATGACCAATAAACCATACCCGATGGCTACCACCGGGAAACCGAAAACAGATGCATAAAAAGACTGTTCATCATAACATATAAAATAAGCGCCAAATAAAACAGCCAGTCCTGATAAGATAAACTGGTTTCCGAAAACAGATATGCGGCTCCAAAGAGTTGGAAAAAACCGGTAGATCGCTGCGATGGAAACACCAACCAGTAAACCATCTAACCGGGTGTATGTTGGATAGTAAATATACATGTACCATTTCAGCCAGCTATTCTCTTCCTCCAGTTGTGGTAAATACAGGTAGGTGTAACTGTAGTACCTGGCCAGCATACTAAGTATGAATAGTACAATCAACAACCAGTAAGCTTGATGAATTCTTTTCAGGCGTTGAAATAAGATCAGGATTATTGGCAGACCCAGGTAAAAATGTTCTTCCACACAAAGGGACCAGGCATGGGAAAATGTTCCAAAATCCTTTAAGTTTAAACCGAAGTTCTGTGTAAAAGTTAAAAACTTCCACAATGGGGGCAGGCTTTCCTTTTCCCGGAAATACGGAATGCAAAAATAAATAGCCACTACTACTACATAAGCCGGTATAATTCTGAAAAACCTTTTAAGAAAAAAGCGTTTAAACGAAATGATATGTCCTTGCCCGATCTGCGCAAAAAGTTGCGACGAGATTAAAAAGCCACTAAGCACAAAAAACAGGTCAACGCCCGTCCAGCCGAATTTTGCAACATCGGGTAGCCATACAGGTTGTCCTTTACTTAAGATGAAATAGTGAAACAGGAAAACAAATAAAATGGCGAATGCCCGTAAAAGATCAAGTCCGTGATATTTTTGTTGGCGATGTTCCGGCAATGGAATGCAATGAGTGTTTTATGATCAGATATACAATGATCATTAAAGATGAGGAAATATCTACTAATTGCAAAAGCTTTGTACAAATTGTACTGAAGAAACCTTTAATAAAATTTACGGATTAGTAATTCCAAAGAATGAAACTGCGCTTGACAACGAAAGGAGTTTACACGATTAGCAATTTAATAGCCATTGGATTTTGTAGTGGGTATGTGAACGTAGTAATTCTTAAAGTTGAGAAATAATATCTGAAATTCAAAACGTACCATAAAAAAGGTTTTAATAAAAATCCAACATAGTAATGAACGAAGTACTGATTTCAATTATCTGAACTTTTTGCAATTCATTAAATCCTATGTGGCCACTCAACTTTTGATCATCGTCAGCATCATCTTAAACTTTTCGGTAGCTTTTAATGAATGGGGAATGTTGGCAGGGAGAATGATATGCTGCCCGGCATGCAATGCGTGACAAACACCGCCAATAGTAACATCTGCATCACCATCTACGATCTGAACGACTGCCTCATAGGGAGATAAATGTTCAACCAGCCCCTCCCCTTTATCAAAGGCAAATAAAGTTATATTGCCGGATGGCTTCTTGATGATC
This sequence comes from Bacteroidota bacterium, assembly GCA_029560415.1. Taxonomy (GTDB): domain Bacteria; phylum Bacteroidota; class Bacteroidia; order Chitinophagales; family Chitinophagaceae; genus Ferruginibacter. Next base: position 8,331 of record JAKQKY010000176.1, read on the forward strand.
GTTTTGCTCACTACAGATCCATTGGCATACTCAATGCTGTCTGCAGGTATAAACACTTTAGATGTTTCAATGTTGTTCATGGTAATTTTTGCACAAAGGTTGTGCTTATTAACCCATGCTTTTATGATCCTGGTTACATTATGGAAAAATATTAGGGGGAAATATAAATTCTTATCAGTTAGAAACTGTCAAATCCTTTTTCATCATTAAATCCGTCTGTGGATCGTTGCCCACAAAAAATACATGACTATCAAATTGGCTGAATCCGTTTCTCTGGTAAAACCTGATGGCGCCAAGGTTCATTTCCCAAACACCTAGCCAAATACATTTCACTTTCAACTTTCTGCATATGCCTAAAATTTCATCCATCATAAATTGCCCTATTCCTTTTCCCTGGCATTCTTTAACAACGTAAATTCTTTCAATTTCTGCCCAATGCTCATCAATCAATTCGGTTTGGGCATCCCCTGTGTTTATTTTAAAGTAGCCGATTAGATTACCATCCATCTTTACAAAATAAAATCTCGATTGCGGATTTTCTAATTCCTGTGTTAACCTGGTTTCGGAAAAAGCAGCATCGAGATATGCATTCATATTTTCCTCACTATTGCCTGAAGTAAATGATTCAACAAATACTTTCCTTGACAAAATCTGTAATTCTTTTAAATCTGAAACAGTAACCAGGCTATAGGTAATTGCACTACTGATAATTTCCATCATACATTTCCTTTACAATTTTATAGATAGTGCAAAAGTACGCATCGAAGTAGAATGAAAATTAATAAAGAAATTATCCAGGCATTTATAAAGTTCTTAATGATGTGAATTAATGCAGGAAAATAAATAGTCCCACCATTGCATGCCAGAGCCTTAGACTATGCTGAAGCATATCCTTATGTTGAAATTGTTTTTGACTTTTATCTTTACAGGCCTTTATTTGGCGGAGTCTTCATTTGGTCTTTGATATTCTTTAAATGCTTTATCCGGGCAAACATCTGCACAAATACAACTAACCCTTAGTTTCCAATTCCGGGCAAAGCCGCTATTATTTTTTGCATTGACCATCCAGGATTTTCCATCAAAGGAAGGTTGAAAAAATGTAGCGGATCCATCAAGAATTGCGTTAGTGCTATCCACCACTGACCAACCGGCCCCCAGGGCACGTTTATTTTTGGGGCAATCAACGGTTACCTGTTTAAATGCTGCGTCATCAAGATTGCTCTCAACAACTTTAATTTCATATCCACCAACCGGGGAACAATTGCTATTGTCATTTTTACAACCATTGATCAAAATACTTAAAAAAACACACGAGATAAATGATAACTGTTTCATATGATTATTTTAAAGTGAATAATACAAATGATCAAATTTCCCGTGGATTCAAATGTA
>JAKQKY010000181.1 GCA_029560415.1 Bacteroidota bacterium
TGCCAAAGGTGGTAACAGGGAATTTTTGCCCGTGTTGAGCAGGGCAGGGGTGGCTTCAGGAGTAGATGGTGTATTTATTGAAACGCATCCCGATCCATCCACAGCACTTTGCGATGCAGCCAGCCAGTTATGTGTGTATGATCTGGAAGAGTTTTTAAAACCTTTGATTGAGTTGCATGCAATAGAAGTAAAGTACCGGTCATAATAGGCTGCTTATTCTCAAAATGAGCTGTACTTGCTAATTCCTAAAGTATTAATTGATTAGCGCCTGTTACCACGTTGCCTGTTTGAAGTTTTGCCATTTTGCACATTGCGTATTGACAATTGCCTATTGACCATTCACCATTGACCATTCACCAATAAATACCTATTTTCGCCGCACAAAAACAAAAGCAAATGGAATTATATCTCGACTCCGCCAACCTCAAAGAAATTGAAGAGGGTTTTAAGCTGGGTTTTTTAAACGGGTTAACCACTACGCCCACTTTCATGCAGCGGGAAGGGATTACAGATATTGATGGCATGATCCTGAAGCTGAGTAAGATGGTGCCGGTACTGCAAATTGAAGCCTTGGGTAATACTGCTGAGGATGTAGTGAAAGAAGCACACCGTCAATTAAATTTCGGCCTCGATCCTGCAAAAACAGTTTTTAAAATACCTGTTTCTTTGGAAGGTGTTCGGGCATGTAAGATGTTACGTAACGATGGTTTATTAGTCAATGTTCACTTGGTATATACATTGCAACAGGCTTATATGGCCATGCACGCTGGCGCCACCTATGTTTGTCCATTGGTGGGTCGTTTACAGGACCAGGGACATGATGCACTCGGTTTGGTAGAGCAATGCGTGGATGCGGTGGATCACTACGGATATGATACCAAGATCATGTTCAGCTCGGTTCGCAATGCGGAGCATGTTCGTAATGCGCTCAATATCGGTGTACATACTATTACAGTTCCACTGAAAATACTGAAAGGCCTTACTGAAAACCATATGACCCAGTTGGGTACGGAACAGTTTTTAAGG
>JAKQKY010000198.1 GCA_029560415.1 Bacteroidota bacterium
AGGTTTATATTAGCCGGTTTGAGCGGAATGATCTTGCTGAGGTATCGTTCAGTTTCCTTACCGTTTACCAATAAATAATAAAACAGGAAGAACATCATCAACAGGTTCGTTAAAATAGTAGCTGTACTGTTGAGCACTTTGGGTATGAAGGTAGATATCCTCTGTGCTACTGTTTTGGCATTGTCTGCCGTCATCAGGGTAACTCCTGTTTTTTCCTTTACCTTATCAGAAAAATGCTGAACCCCCTGCATGATCTTATCCTGGTTATGCGCAATGGAGCTGATCTTGGGAGAAATCAGGTTCACGCTTAAGTAAACCGGGATCGCTATCAGTAACAGGTAACCGAAAATGAACAAAAATGCAGTACCCCCCTTCTTCCATTTCTTCCGATAGATGAGCCCGAAGAACCACGACCTGCTTAAAATATACAGCGTGATGCCACCCAACAAGCCTGGAATAAAAATAGACAACTCTGTAATAAGCAAAGCCGCTATCAACAGGATGATGATCAACAACAACACCTGGCGCAGGCGTTCATTGAATACAATTTGATTCATAGAGGAATGATTTTAAGTTGAGTCAATATTCGGTTAATCCTTCCAGACAGACACCCCTTCACTGCAATTAGCACAAATATCAATGTTTTTGCGGCTTTTCATGAGCTCGCTCCTGAACTGGCGATAATTATCATTGTGCCAGATGGTTTTGAAGGATTGATTTTTCAGGTTGCCCAATTGGTGCATGGCATCTTTATCAAAGCAACAGGGAACCACAAGACCATCCCACGTAATGACATTAGCGTGCCACAATTTCCAACAGCGGTTGGCAAGTTTGTTTTTTGGCGCAAAAGTACCGTCGGCCAATTTCTTGTACCGGCTATAGGAATCATTTTCAGGAATGAGTTGATTGGGATCATTTACATAATCATATACCTGGGCGGTTTTGAAACGTACTTCATCTACACCAATCTCTTTTGCAAGCCTTTTGATATCTTCCACCTGGTGTTCATTCGGTTTCACAACCAGGAACTGGAAAAACACAAATGGCGTTTTACTTTTCAGTTCTTTTTTCCATTTTACAATGTTTTTCGCTCCCTCGATCACTTTGTCCAGGTTCCCCCCGATTCGGTACTGCTGGTATACATCCTGCGTGGTACCATCAATGGAAATGATCAGCCTGTCGAGACCGCTCTCCACTGTTTTTCGGGCAGCCTCTTCCGTTAGGTAATGCGCATTGGTGGAAGTGGCGGTATAAATTCCTTTGTCAGAAGCATACTTCACCATGTCTAGAAAATCGGTATTCAGGTAAGGTTCACCCTGGAAGTAAAAGATGAGATATAGCAGATGCTTGTGAATGTCATCGATCGTTTCACGGAAAAAATCTTTCTTTAACATGCCGGTTGGCCGGGAGAAAGAACGAAGTCCACTCGGGCATTCGGGACAGCGTAGGTTGCAGCTGGTGGTAGGTTCGAAAGAAATGGAAACGGGATAGCCCCATTGAACAGGCTTTTTGGTAAACCGGCTGATATAAAAACTACCCAGCACTTTGAATCCATTCCAGATCCGTGCAACGGTTAGTTTGCTTAACAGGTTAAAAGTATCATTCCGGTTGAATTGCGGCATACCGGCAAAAATACGGTCATTTTATTTGCCGGTCGTGTAAGGCTTACTTAATTGTTTATAGAAGAAATGGATGCGTTGCTGATGTCTTCTGCCACTTCGGGCGCTTCATCAATACAAATAACATCTTTGAAACACAAGGCATTTTTTGTAAAGGCATCATAGTTATTAAAAATAACATTCAAGGTGATGAAATTCATGACGTAGGCCTGTGTTTCAGCAGGCAGGTATTTTTTAATATCCCAGAAATCCGGGGATTTTTTTCCGCACCTTTCCATGGCGTTCCACACATTCCCTACCCCACAATTGTAACTGGCTGCAATGAGTAACCAATCATTGTCGAGGTTCCTGCCACGGTCTTTCAAATACCTGGCAGCTGCATGTGTAGACTTATTGAAGTTCTTCCTGTCATCGTTGCCCACCAGCTTCATCAATGGCTTTTTATTTTTGGTTGATATTGATTTTGAATGCTTTCCCTTTTTTTCAACCTTTACTTTTGAAGCGATCTTTAAGCCATATTCCCGGGCTACAACATCCATGAACTGCCAATACCCTACTGCACCTGCCGAAGAAACGGCATTGGCATTAAAGCCGCTTTCCAGTGCCAGTAAGACTTTAAACTCCAGCGGAACATTATATTTTTTAAGAATGGCTTCTGCTTTAGGGAAAAGTTTTTTCCCACGGTTATAGGTATTGACCAGGTAACTTTTACGGGTAGACGAAAATTTCTCTATATATGAAATGGATTCCGCCTCATTACCCGCCAGTATTTCCGGGAAAACAACATTGGCTTCCTGCAATACCACAACAGAAGCGTTCTTTTTATCAAGACCGGTAAAAGACATTTTACGGCTGGTATCCGCCAAATGAACCAAAGGCGAAGATGCTGATGCTGAAAGACATACCAAAGATGCCAGTACAGCCAAAGCGAGTGTTTTCATCGTATATACAAACTGGGTATGTAATAACATAGGTTATCGGGCGTTTTAGAGATTAGGGTAATGCCTAAAACGAATTAACAAAACCATTATTGCCTGTTTTAATAAATTACAGACCTTTATCATCTGTCCCCGATTAAATAAACTAATTAATATATGCGTATTCTCATCTTTTTCATGCTTATCAGCCTGGGTGCTGTTGCACAGCCTGCAGATGAATATAAACGGGTTGAAGAAATTGCCGCGATGGAACGCGATGCGCATCAACGCATCATGAGTAGGGTAGATGCCACGCTGGCGTCTGATAATTTTGATGTGAAATATTATGGTTGCCGCTGGGAAGTAGATCCTGCCGTTCGGTATATTGTTGGAAATATAACGGTGTACTTCGTGGCAACCAACAGTACCAACAGCATTACACTCGACCTGATGAACCCATTGGTAACCGATAGCGTGAAACAACGGGGGAACCTGCTGGCTTTTTCACGACCTACCAATGCCCTGAAGATTGATTTCGCTTCCACCATCAATTCGGGAAGTTTGGATTCGGTTACGATCTATTATAAAGGTATTCCGGCCACTACAGGTTTTGGCTCATTCATCCAAAGTTCGCATGCAGGCGTTCCCGTTATGTGGAGCCTTAGTGAACCTTACGGATCACGCGACTGGTGGCCATGTAAAAACGGGCTCAATGATAAAGCCGATTCAATAGACATATTTGTTACCAATCCCATTGCTTACAAAGCTGCAAGCAATGGATTGTTACAATCCGAAATTATTTCAGCAGGCGGCACCAAAATAACCGCACACTGGAAACACCGCTACCCTATTGCTTCTTACCTCGTTTGTTTTGCAGTTACCAACTACGAGGTTTTCAACAACACGGTACAATTGGGGAATATTAATTGTCCTATGCAAACATATTGTTACCCCGAGAGCCGTGCTGCTTTTGAAGCGAACACCCAGTTTACCCTCGATGCCATGCAATTGTTTCATAATCATTTTGGAGATTATCCTTTTATCCGTGAAAAATATGGACACGTGCAATTTGGATGGGGCGGAGGAATGGAACACCAGACAGCTACATTCATTGTAAACAACAATGAAGCATTGGCAGCACATGAGCTCGGTCATCAATGGTTTGGCGATAAGATCACCTGCGGCAGTTGGGAAGACATCTGGTTGAACGAAGGTTTTGCCACATACCTGGCTGCATTTTACATGGAAAATAAATATCCCGCCAGTATCATCACCAACCGCAGAGCCATACTGGCCAATATCACTAATTACCCCAGCGGATCAGTAAAAGTAACAGATACCAACAGCGTTAACCGGATTTTTGATGGTAGACTTTCTTACAACAAAGGCTCATACCTCTTAAACATGCTTCGGTTCAAATTAGGTGATTCTGCTTTTTTTAAAGGCATCCGCCAATACCAGGCCGATCCTTCTCTCGCCTATGGCTTTGCCCGGACAGCTGACCTGAAAAGGCACCTGGAGCAGGTTAGCGGCCAGGACCTGACGGTGTTCTTCAATCAATGGTATGCCGGGCAGGGACATCCATCCTATTATGTGCAATGGTCGCAGGCAGGCAGCAATAATGTGAAAATAAAAATGCAACAAACTACTTCAGATCCTTCAGTGACTTTTTTTGAGATGCCCGTACCGTTGAAATTTAAAAATGCCACACAGGAAAAAACGGTGATCGTTGATTGCAAAGTGAATGGAGAAAATTTTTTAAAGTATGTAGGCTTTATTCCCGATACGGTATTGGTAGATCCTGAATATTGGCTCATCTCTGATGAAAATACCAGCAGAAAAATAGCTACATCAAATTCTGGTAATGCAGCTGTAGAAGTTTTTCCTAATCCCTTACAAGATCCACTGACTATATACCTGCACGATTTCAAAACAAACACAGCAACCATTTCCTTGTATAATATGGCCGGCCAGTTGTTGATGAAAAAAAATGTGGCACTCATCAATGGTACAGAGATCATAACACTCAATACAAATCATTTGCCTCGTGGTCAATATGCATTGAAAGTGTTTGCAGAAGATTTCACTTACACACAACGATTGATTAAATAAGGTTCCATTCATTCATGGCAAAAAGAAAAAAGAGCCTTACCCGGCCTGTTGTGTTCACCATATTGGTTTTAGCCATACTGGCCATGGGCGCTTATTATCTAAGTGAATATTTCTACCGGCCACCCTTTGTACACTATAAAGCATTTGGCATCTCTTTGCCCACCGGTTACCCGATTCATGGAATTGATGTGAGCAAATACCAGCAGATCATTTCCTGGAAGGATGTAAAAAACATGCAGGTCAATAATGTGTCTGTCAAATTTGCATTCATCAAGGCCACCGAAGGCATCAGCCGCATCGATGAACAGTTCAGGAGAAACTGGTTTCAAACACAAAAAGCAGGATTGACCCGTGGTGCATATCATTTTTTCATTTCTAGCAAAAGTGGTAAAGCACAGGCAGAAAATTTCCTGGAAACCGTTCAACTGCAAAAAGGTGATCTTCCGCCAGTATTGGATATTGAACAAGCCAACGGCGCTTCTATTGCCGACCTGCAACAAAGGGTTGCCGACTGGCTGACCATGGTTGAAAAAAAATACCATGTGAAGCCGATCATCTATACCAATGTAGATTTTTATAAGAATTTCCTGGCAGGAAGATTTGATGACTACCCATTATGGGTTGCACACTACCTTGTACTCGACAGGCCCAGGATAGAACGAAACTGGATTTTCTGGCAACACAATGAAAGCGGGCATGTGAGCGGCATCAAACCTTTTGTGGATTTTAATGTTTTCAATGGCGACAGCATCCGTTTTCAGCGGTTGTTGCTGAGGTAGATATTTTTTATAATGGATTTCAGATTCTGTTGAATGAATTACCTTGAATACAAATGCAGGAATGACAGCAGCAAACCAATAAGGAAAGATATCACGGTTGGGCATATTCGAAAACATTATTGCTGAACAACCAAAACAAATCAAATGGGCATGGAAGATGATACAAGGGCTTTTTTAATTCTTATTGTAAACAGCATTTCCCGGGTATTGTTGTGGATGATGTTATGCGTATTTTTCGGCATTTACCTCGACTATGGTTTTTTTGAAGACACACCTACCTGGAAAAATATGATCTTTTATGTTTGCATGCTGACCAGTTTATTTTTCCTGCTGAGACATCTGAAACGCAAGTGGAAAATATAAGTTTTCTCTTAACTGCTATGATCTGAAATGATCACCCATTTATCTTTAATTTTCTTGAAAAGCAAAGTGAAGTGGCCCGACAGGTTTCCTGCCGTCCTGGTAAGGTGCCATTTACCCACCACTGAAAAATAGAGAACAGAGAGTCGTTTAACCTGGATGATCGTGAAATTTAACTTTCCCATGGCCGCTGTATCGGGATAGCCTTTGATGTAATTCTGCCGGGTATTTTCCCAACCATAAGTAACAGCGCTTTTACCAATGAACATCAGCGAATCATTTTTCCAATAGGTATCCATGAAACCATCGATGTCACCTGCATTCCATGCATTCAATTGTACGTTCATTGATTGACGGATGATCAGCTCATCTTTAGACTGGGCCTTCAACATCGTAATCGACATCATTAAAAAAGCGAAGAGAAACATATTTTTTTTCATACCCTGGTTTTATAATTACAAGATATGAAAATTGGCCAAAGGACTACCAATAAGATCAACCTAATGTTTATGATGCGGAGAATTGCATTTGCTCTTATGGCATAACCGATAGTTCATATAGTGCGCCGTGATGATGAGCAAGACGGCAAAGACGAGAAATAGTTTTTCATAATTGGGAACAAATTGCTTGGCCGTTAAAAAAACAAAGCCGATGGCAAATAACATAACAGGTCGCAAGGATCGATGGTGACGAATATATCCATGATATAATGAATAACAACCTACCACGAATGCCAGGGCTATCATCGCCCATTCAAAAACCTGGTTGTGAATGATATTAATACCAAAAAAGGGTAGACTTGATAAAACCAATGGCAATAAAGCGCAATGTATTGCGCAGATAATGGAAGTAGCAATTCCCAACCCATCCCAATTGACCTTTACATTCATAAGGGCGCAAAGATAGGATATTTGCAATATTGTTGCAAGTTTTAACAAGACAATACAGGGTATTTTTCCAAGCCTCGAATTTCAGGTGTAAATTTGCAAACTAATCACAGGAAGATATGAAGAAGCAAAAATGGTGGATCTATATAATTTTTTTTATTGTTTTACTGGGCGGATTTTACCTGGCGATATTCAGAGATCATCAGTTTTCCGATTCAAAGCTGGCAGTGATCAACGCATCCATTCCGGCATTTAATTTTACCACCCAGGATGGCAAACTTTTCACTCCAAAGAATACGGCCAACAAAGTATATGTGGCAGAGTATTTTTTTACTACCTGCAAGGGCATTTGTCCAAAAATGAATGCAAATATGCGCCGTGTATATGATACCTATAAAGATGTGAATGACTTTTTGATCGTATCGCATACCTGTATGCCCGAAACAGACAGTACCCCTTTATTAAAGGCCTACGAACAAAAAATGCTGAGTGGCACTTTACAAAAGAACGACGATGGTTCATACAAGATCATTAATAACTCATCCCAAAATGCAGCCCCAACACAAAACACAAACTGGTATTTTGTTACAGGCGATAAAGCTGAATTATATAAACTGGCCCGCCAGGGTTATATGATCGACAATGGCAAACCAGATAGCACGCAAAGAATGGAAGACCAGTTCATTCATACACAGTTCTTTGCCGTGGTTGACCGATATGGCAGAGTAAGAGGAATTTATGATGGATTGAAAGAAGATGAGGTGCAGAAATTAATCGTAGATATTAAAGGACTATTGAGAGAAAAAGTAGATCCCAGCCGTTTTTTAAATGGATTTAGCAGCAGCCCGAATTAAATGAATTACCATGGATGAAAACCTGAACATATTAAAGAAGAACGGCCTCAGCGTTACCGAAGGAAGAAAGAAGATCCTGGAACTGTTTCTCGACACAGAAGGAGCGCTTGCCCATGCCGATATTGAAAAACAAACCGACGCTGCGTTCGACAGGGTAACGGTGTACCGTACCCTACAAACATTCGTTGAAAAAGGAATCATTCACCAGATACCTACAACAGATAATTCTGTTTTATACGCGTTGTGTAAAGCCCGTTGCGAAGCTGGCCATCACCACGATGAGCATGTTCATTTTATTTGCAACTTATGCGGAAAAACAACCTGCCTCGATGATGTAACAGTTCCCGAAGTAAAGCTGCCAAAGGGTTTCAAGCCACAACAATCGGCGATGGTGGTAACGGGAGTATGTAGTGAATGCAAATAAATGGAGCGTTATTATTAATTAGTAATTAAAAATTATTAATTAATAATATTTGGAGTCTTCGATATCCAACATCTTGTATCTCGTATCTTGTATCCCGCATCCCGCATCCAGCATCCAGCATCCAGCATCCAGCATCTAGCTTCCAGCCCCCATCTCCCCACTCACAAAATCCATCAACACTTTAATCTTTGCAGGAGAAAAGTCAAAGGTTAGTCCGGCTGTTTTAAATAAT
>JAKQKY010000201.1 GCA_029560415.1 Bacteroidota bacterium
TAAATAATCGTTCAGGCGTTGCCGTTAAAAATGCGGAGATCAGTTTCCTGGGAAGTATGAACAGGTTCGACAGTCTTCGCAAAAATGAGAATTATACTAAAAGCATTTCCGTTAGCATTTCAAAAGAAACGCCTTCCACACAACCTTATTGGCTCGAAAGACCCTTGCAGCCTGGCGCATACGATGTTTCCCGCCAGGAAGATATTGGTAAGGCAGAGAATGATGGTTACGTAGCACAGTTTAGGATAACGTTGGAAAACACGGAATTTCTTTTCACCCGTAAGATATTATATAAGTTTACCGACCCTGTTAAAGGTGAACTTTATCAACCCATCCAGTTTGTTAACCCGGTGTTCATCAGCAGCAAGCCATCGATCATCATTTTTCCGAATGATGCAAAACGTTTGGAGAAAAAAATCCATTTCAGCATACAATCAAACCTTGGGTTACAGGAAAAGCTTACGTTGAAAACGATGTATGATAAGAGGAGTAAAATTGTATTTGATTCCATAGCGAATTATCCAAAAGGAAGCACGAGAACAATTGATGTGACCATCAACAGCGATTCATTAACTGCCAATAGTTCAATATTTGCCTCTGCAGAATTATCCGCAGCTTCCTTGTATGAGAAGCAATATTTTTCACTGAACAAAATAAGCTATGATCATATCCCCGACCTGTTTTACCATTATTTCGACCAGGTGCGTATCATTAAAATGAACCTGCAGACCAGGGGGAAACGAATCGGCTATATCAATGGTGCCGGAGACCGGGTGCCACAAGCGTTGGAAGCGATGGGTTATGAAGTGAGGCTGTTGACAGAAAATGATCTTACAGATGATAACCTGGCTCAGTTTGATGCAGTGCTGACCGGGATCAGGGCATATAATATTCATGAATATCTTAGTAATAAGAACGATGTACTCATGCGGTATGTTGAAAGAGGAGGTAACCTGATCGTTCAATACCTTAAAAGCAACCTGGTAAATCAGAAGAAAGTAAAAGTGGGTCCATACCCGTTTATTGTTGACGCATCATCGAGGGTTACCGAAGAAGAAGCACAGGTGAACTTCCTGTTACCGGAACATCCTGTATTGAATTTTCCCAACAAGATCGGCCCGGATGATTTTAAAGGATGGGTACAGGAACGCAGTACCTACCAGGCGCAGCAACTTGATACACATTATGAAACACCGCTGGGCATGAATGATACCGGCGAAAAACAAAGCAATGGCAGCCTGGCGATTGCAAAATACGGAAAGGGGAATTTCGTGTATGCGGGACTGGTATTTTTCAGGCAGCTACCCGCTGGCGTTACCGGCGCTTACCGCCTGATGGCAAACCTGATTGCCTTGCCGGCGAATAAATAAATTCAACAAATATGGAAAAGAAAAATTCATACTGGGTTAAATGGTACGGTGTGGTATTGGCTTTCCTGGTATTGCAAATCATCATTTTTTACCTCGTCAGCAAGCAGTACACATGAGTTCTATTGATTGGATCATATTGATTGCAACACTCGCAGGCATTATCGCCTACGGGGTATACAAGAGCCGTACTACCCGAAACCTGGAAGGGTATTTCCTTAGTAACCGCAGCCTGCCATGGTACCTGGTATTATTCAGCATTATGGGAACCCAGGCCAGTGCCATTACTTTTTTAACCGGTCCCGGCCAGGCTTACAGTGATGGAATGCGTTTTGTACAATATTATTTCGGCCTTCCCCTGGCCATGATCGTGATCAGCATATTCTTTGTGCCGGTATTCAGCAAACTGAAAGTATTTACCGCTTATGAATTCCTGGAAAAACGATTCGACCTTAAAACGAGAACCCTCACTTCTTTCCTGTTCCTTGTATCCCGCGGTTTGAGTACGGGAATCAGCATTTATGCCCCATCGTTAGTATTGAGTTCATTGATGGGCTGGAACATTTATTACACCAACCTTGTCATGGGAGGACTGCTCATCATTTATACCATGAGCGGGGGCGCTAAAGCGGTTGCCCACACGCAGAAACTACAGATGATCATTGTATTTATTTCGCTGTCCTGGTAGGATACATGGCAGTGAAATTAATGCCGGCTGGTTTTGGTTTTAGTGATGCCATAGACGAAGCCGGCAAGCTGGGAAAAATGAACATCATCACTACGGGATTTACCGAGAACGGATTCGACTGGAAAGATAAATACAATATATGGAGTGGCCTGATCGGGGGTTTTTTCCTGGCGCTAAGTTATTTTGGTACCGATCACAGCCAGGTGGGTAGGTACCTAACGGCAAAGGATATAACCGAAAGCAGAACCGGGTTGCTGATGAATGGACTGGTGAAAGTACCCATGCAGTTTTTTATCCTGCTCCTGGGGATCCTCATTTTTTCTTTTTATCAATACAACAGGGCTCCTGTTTTCTTTGATAGTGCAAAGGTGGAACGGGCTTCCAAAACCATATTCAAAGATTCTTTAAAGATCACCGAACAAAGATTTGATAAAGCGATGGCTTCCCGGGATCATGAAAAAGCGGATGGTATAAGGAAGGAGTATAAACAAATATTACAAAAGGCTTTGCCTGCAGGGGAAGATACCAACGACAACAATTATATTTTTCTGCGTTTTGTAAAAGACAACCTGCCCATCGGACTCATTGGGCTCATCTTCGCCATCATATTCCTGGCAGCCTGGGGCAGCATTGCCGCGGCATTGAATTCATTGGCTGCCTGCAGCATGGTAGATTTTCACAAGAAATTTTTCTCAAAAGACGAAAGTTGCGCCAGGGATTACCAGGTTTCACAATGGTATACTCTTGGATGGGGAATCTTCTGCATCGTCATTGCCATGTTTGCACAGAATATCGGCAACAGCCTCATTGAAGCAGTGAATATATTGGGTTCACTATTTTATGGCGTGATACTGGGAATTTTCCTGGTGGCATTCTGGATGAAACGGATAGGGGCAAACGCAGTTTTTGCTGCTGCTGTGATATCAGAGATACTCATCTTCGTTATTTACAAAAAAGACATCATCTCTTTTTTATGGCTGAATGTGATCGGGGCGTTGCTGGTGATCGGGCTGGCGTTTTTTATACAGGTTTTGATGGGGAAAAAACGGGCCGGGGAGGGGTAAAAGTGGTCTGACCACAATTGCGGTCAGACCCGTTAAAATCATCATTTTAATTTCTTCTGTAACTCAACATTCATCTTAATATAATCATCATTTTTCTCTTCTGTGGCCAGTTTCAGCGATTCCTGTGAACTGATCATAGCACCTGCATTATCACCAGCTTCCTGCTGAATTTTAGCTTTGTATAACCACATCCAGAAAGCCTTTGGATTTTGCTCCAACGCCTTCGTTACGTTTTCCAGCGCTTTGGCAGAATTCTTGTCATACTCATGGTAAAACTGGGCAGCCTGCCAGTACGGTTTTTTATCGGTAAGCATAGCCGCATCGAGCTGGGCTTTTACTTTTTCTTTGATATCAACCTTTATCGGGATGATCACCGCTGTTTTTTCCCACATGATGTGCAGCTCGCAGGTTTCAGGCTTGATGTCGGCAAACTGCATGGTAAAGGTTTCAATATTTGATTTGATCTTGGTTGGTTCTACCCTGAAACGAACCACATCATCTGATTCTTTGTAACCAGAAGTACCGGAATTGGTAACGCCTTTATTCAAAATGATTTCCCAGCTTTCAAATCCCGGGATACTATATAGGGCATAGCTGCCGGAATCGATCTTCTTTCCGCCAATTTCTGCGGGATCTGAAAAGCGTATAACCGTTGCCGAATTAGCACCGGTACGCCATAATTTTTTGAAAGGAACCAGGTCGCCATACACCGTTCTGCCTTTAGCACTCGGGCGGGAATATTTTAGTTCAATACTTCCCATTCCAAAATCCTGTTTAATGGTTTGGGTGGGTGAGGGGGCCGGCATCTTAACCTGCGCCACGCCTGTTGCACAAATGATGCAGCAAAGGCTGCCGAATAAAATCTTTTTCATGAGCATGTTTTTTTTGAAGAATGATTTATTGGAAATAAACCTTTACGGTTTGATAAAAAAGCCTGTTGTTAATGAACTGCTGTTGTGCATGCTGGTTCTGTTTTTCAGAAAAACCCTGCAGGCCAAAAAGTCCGGCTGCATTGCCTTTGTTGATGGCGATCTCCAGGTAACCGGCCGCATTGAATAGAGCGAGCTTTTCACCTTCGGGAACATCGGCATAGGTTTCACTGATCTTATCTATCACTTCATCTCTTTTAAATACGATCGTGAAACTGCGACCCTTGCGCTGTTCTTCAAAATCTTCCTTGTTGATATTAACGATCACATTTTCGAAATTATCTATAAAGATGATCTGTCCTTCGATCCAGTTATTGCCCAGCATGGGCTTCAGTGGATTTTTAACCCTTATCGATACCGATGCATCGCCGATCTCCTCCAGCGATTTTCCTTCATAGATATCTGCGATCGCTTTGGCAAAAACCTGGATGCAATAAAGCGTATTTTTTTGATTTGTTTTACCCAAAGGAAGCGCAACTACTTTTTGCGGTACTTCTTCCAGGATCATGGTAAGCAAACCATTGTCGGCACAACCAATGTA
>JAKQKY010000217.1 GCA_029560415.1 Bacteroidota bacterium
TGCTGTTATCAGCGCTTCTTCAGCTAATGCACAATTAAAAGCGGCAGCTGTCTGTCCAAATATGCTGGTGGATGTTCTTGAAGGAACCGTCAATAATAAATTGTATACTACTTCCACAGCCGGTGAGGTTCAAAAATTATTCCCCTGTTTTACTTCGGTGGTGGAAGAAACAAACGGTACTACCTGTGGCGCAGTTATATATAAAGACAAGGATATTGTTTTTTATACAGAGCGGGACTATATTGAAATCGGCAGTGGTTTTAAAGGTACTCTCGAGCCGGCCCTGATGGGAGTAAACAGGGCTCAACTGTATAAGTTGCTGGGCAATCCCAAATTAAAAGACGGTACCTGGGAAGCATATCAAACAAAATACGGCGTAATGATTGTGTACTTTGACGCTACTGCAAAAATTAATAAGATCCAGATCAGCAGTAAGACTACCGATTCTATTAAGTTGTGTGAATAATTGACAACAGTTCAGCTACTCCTTTCAAGTTAATAATTTGGCAACACAGGCATAACATTTGAGTGATGCTGAGGTGATATTTTGCATCAAATATTTACTGATGGCATTAATGATCACCTGTACATTCCGCATGTTGCTGATTGCAGCAGTTATATTTCTTGTGTTTGGACCCCGGAAAAAAGATGTCAACGCAGTGGCTGACTAAGTTTATTTAAAACCCATCCATACCCGGGTATAAATATTATACAACCAATAAATACCATTGGCAAACGCAAAGTTGAGCGCCCTTGATCCGTATTGCTCATCATCAGGCAACAACAGTATTTGCTGCAGGTATCCTTGTTTCAGATCGTACAATTCTATCCGGTTGCGTTTTACATTCAGCAGGCCGGCAGGCGATGCAGCATTGCCGGTATGCACCACCGTGGTTTGGTTATAATCAGGGTTTTCGTTGTCGTCGTTTTCAAATTCTGCGGGACCAAGCACCTGGGGTTGTCCAAAATGAATAGCCAGCTTTTTAGTCACTGATCCTTTGTTATTGTAAAAGACAAATTTGCCTTTGTCAAAAAAATAAACAGTTTGTGAACCGGGGTCAAAAGCTGCGGTGCTGTTTTCATCCGGCTGTTTCATACCAGCTAATTCCGTTTTGCTGCTAACAGGCACTCCCTTACTGTTCAGGTTGTACGAAAACCAGCCTCCTTCATTACCCGCATTACCGCATATTTTTTTGTTAACCGGGTTATACCAAAGCCCCCTTACATCCTGCATGGCTGAAAGACTGGTGTCGGTAAGCAATTGTCCTTTTTCATCAAAAACACCCAACGGAAAATTGTTGCTGCCACTAAAAACAGCATAATATTTTTTTGTTGCAGGGTTCCAGCAAACAGAGGCTCCTTTTACACCATTATTAAAGTCTATGTCATCTTTTGGCATTTTCAATTCCATTACCTTGGTAAGCTGGCGGGGTTGTGCAGTCAGATTGATTGTGACGAATGCTATACTGGCCACTAATATGGTCTTTATCGGGTGCATATCTCTTTTTTTGTAAAGCTTATTATATTATTAGAAATATGCAATACCTGCTGCAGGGTATTCTGCGTGTGCCAGGTATACAGGGATATACCGGCTTTAGTGTATCTTGGAAAGCATTATTCATTATGGAAGCATTCATGTCTTTTTCTGTCACGGGCATTGTTTTGATCTTTGCCGGGGCCTTTTTTCTTGGTTTGGCCAAGGCCGGGCTAAAAGGGATTGACATGCTCAACGTAACCATCATGGCCTTTGTATTTGGCGGTAAGGCTTCCACAGGCGTGGTACTTCCTTTACTTTGTGCGGCAGACATTGCAGCTGTATTATATTATCACCGCCATGCACAGTGGAAACATTTTTGGAAACTGGTACCCTGGATGGCGGCGGGTATTTTGATCGGCGTGTATACAGGTAAAGACATGGATGAAGTGCTGTTTCGAAAAATAATGGCGGTGATCATTGTCACTACGATCGTGATCATCGTTGTAATGGAAGTAAAAAAAGACAGGGCCATTTCAAACCATCCCCTTTTTGCCGCTACTACCGGCATTGCTGCAGGATTTACCACGATGCTGGGTAATTTGGCCGGGGCTTTTGCCAATGTATATTTTTTGGCCATGCGCATGCCAAAAAATGATTTTATTGGTACAGCGGCCTGGGTTTTTTTAGTCGTGAATTTATTTAAACTGCCTTTTCAAATTTTCTATTGGAAAAATATTAATGAAGAAAGCTTGAAAATTGACCTGTTGCTGTTGCCTGCACTGGCCATTGGTTTTATATGCGGTATTAAGATTACGAAACAGTTAAAAGACAACAGCTACCGAAAACTCGTTATGTTGCTGACACTGGCCGGGGCGATTGTTATTTTTTTAAAGAAATAAATGTGCAAAAAACTAAATCCATTGATAACCAATAGTATTTTGCTGCCGGAGCAGCTTTAATAAAACTAAATAAAAAGGGTATTGTTTTTTGGCAAAGAACTTGCAAAGAGTTGCCAAATTCCAATATCAATGAGAAACATTCGTATGTATGCTTTCCTGTTAAGTGTATTAATAGCCGCCTCCTGTAAGAAAGACAATATGTTTTTAAACAAATCAGGCACCAGTATGGAAAGTACCGGTATAAATGTGGCTGCAGCACTCACCAGCTCAAAAATTTATTATGTAAGTCCTTCAGGAAATGACAGCAGCAACGGGCTTTCTTCTGCATCAGCATGGAAAACCATTGCCAAAGTAAACGCCACAGAATTATCTCCCGGCGACCTGGTGTTGTTCCAGGGCGGGCAAACATTCAACGGCCGCCTGTATATCAGGAACAGCGGCATAGCCGGTTTCAATATTAAATTTTCCAGCTATGGCACTGGCCGGGCTACCATAAATGGCGGAAGCGGTACTGCAGTTTACGCATACAACTGTTCCTATATTTCTATCGACAGTTTGATTGTGGCAGGTAGTTGGAACGCCACCACGCAATTGGGTAACGACGCATATGGAATTTTGTTTTACAATGATCTTGCAGGCAACGTAAAACTGGGCGAAGTGGCGGTGAACCGTTGCGAAGTAAAAGGCTTTGCCAAATCAGGCATTGGTATATTATCATGGCCAGCCGACGGCAGCCAGAGTGGTTATACTAAAATTTCAGTAGTGGGTAATACTGTTCACGACAATGGCGCCTGTGGCATCACTACATTAGGTCCGTCACCAACAGCCGGCAGTACGGCTTATGCATTTACATCGGTGTATGTTGGATACAACAGGGTATACAATAATTTAGGTGTTAAAGCAAGCACGGGAAAGCACAGTGGCAATGGTATCCTCATTGGTGATGCGGCTGCAGGAACTATTGAATACAACGTAGCCTATAATAATGGCTGGTACAATACCTCCACAGCGGGCGGGCCGGCTGCTATCTGGTGTTACGATTCTAAAAATCTTATTTTTCAATATAACGAAGCGCACCATAACGGCACAGGGGCCGGCACACCAGACGGGGACGGTTTTGACCTGGATGGCGGGGCTGTTAACTGCATAATGCAGTACAATTACAGTCATGATAATTATGGCGCTGGTTTTTTAGTATGGGAATATGGTAACGCAAGGATAAAAAATTCGGGTAATATTATCCGTTATAATATCAGCCAGAACGACAATACCAATAATAATAATACGGTGTACGGCGGCATCAGTATGGGGCCTAACTGCAACAACAACCTGGTATACAATAATACCTTCTGGAGTGTTAAAGGCTCTTCTGTATTTGTAACAGGGGGCACGGGTAATAAATTTTACAACAACATTTTTGCTACCCAAGGTACAGCACCCTGTATTGTAAGTACCAGTGGAAGTTTCTTTATGAATAATAACTACTACAACCCATCCGGCTTCAGGGTAAGGTTTGCAGGCAGCACGTATACAACACTTGCCAGTTTCAGAAATACGGCAAACGAAAAATACAATGGTGTGGCTAAAGGATATAATGTAAACCCACAACTCACCAGCCCAGGTACAGCAGGTAATGTGAATACGGGCAACCCGAATGTGATTACACATTATATTCCCCTTAGCGGCTCTGCCATGATCAATACAGGATTTAATTTAACCACACTTGGGTTAAATGTTGGTATCAGGGATTTTAGAAAAGGCAGCATACCTTTTGGTGGCGGTTATGATATTGGTGCCTGCGAAGGGCGATAAAATATTTTTATGTTACCGAAGGATAATGCAAACAACAGCGTATAAGCTGTTGAACATTATCAAAAACCAGTTTATGCCCGGTAAAAAATTCTTTGTAATCACCTCTTTGGTGTTGTCTGTCTTTTTATTTCAAAATTGCTCAAAAAAAGATGCAGGCTCAATTGACCCCGGCCAACAGGCTACTGTACTCAATCTTCCTCAAACCCCCTATAATTATAGCGACATTCCTTTTCCGGCACATATCACTGCTGCATTGGCAGCCAATGATAACACCCCGGTAAACAATGCAATCACCAATGATGGAGCAACATTGGGCAGGGTGCTTTTTTATGATATGAATCTCTCGTTTAACAGAACCATTAATTGCGCTTCCTGCCACAAACAGGAACAGGGATTTACGGATGAAGCAAGGCTTAGCAAAGGTTTTGAGGGCGGGTTAACCACACGCAATTCTATGAGCCTGCTGAATGTGCGCTTTTATACATCAGGAAAAATGTTTTGGGACGAGCGGGCCGGCACACTCGAAGAGCAGGTGCTGCAGCCGGTTCAGAATCATATAGAGATGGGCATGAGTGTTGACAGTGTATTGGCCAGGTTAAACAGGCTCACTTATTACCCTCCGCTATTTACAAGTGCATTTGGATCGGCGGATATAGATACCGAAAAAATAGCCAGGGCGCTTTCACAGTTTATCCGGTCAATTGTTACCTACCAGGCCAGGTACGACAGGGTGAAGCAGGGCCTTGAAGTGTTTACTGCAGCGGAAAGGGAAGGGGAACAATTGTTTTTGAATGCTACAGGGCCGGGCGGACCAGGTGCACCCACTTGTGCTATCTGCCACACGCCCCCCATGTTTTTGAATTCCGACGGTCCACCCTTTACACTGCCGGATAATGAAGATCTTGGCATTTTAAATGAAGGCCGGTTTAAAGCAGGCAGTCTGCGGAATATAACTGCTACGAATAACCTGTTTCACAATGGCAGTATAAGTAATGTGGAAACCATGCTTAACAGCCAGATCCCGGCACATGGGGTGGCACCACCAGACAGGGCTAAAATTCTTGCTTTTTTACAAACGCTTACAGATAATACTGTTACCACAGATATAAGGTTTTCCAGTCCTTTTAGATAACTTTAGTTCTTTTAAGCATCCATACCGCAACCGGGTGATGGCTATCATGCTTCGGTATGCAGATGATCAGCGGTGGAAAGAATGTTTACTGGTAGTTTTGCAGCTCAATTATTTTTTATTACTGTATTATACAGTATACTAAACCCAGTACAACTTATGCACATGGAACAATACATCTTAGCAGATGAAGCAGTAAAATTGATAAAATCCGGAAACAGGGTATTCGTACACGGGAGTGCCGCCACGCCCTTACATATTTTAAGGTCGCTTCAAAAGAGATACAATGAACTAAAGGATGTGGAACTGGTAAGCATTACCACCCTGGGGGATATCAGTTTCAGTTCACCGCTTTACAAGGACAGTTTTTTTATCAACTCCTTATTCGTGTCTGAAAACAACCGGGCAGTTGTTAATAGCAGGCAGGGTGATTATATCCCTATCTTTTTAAGCCAGATACCACAATTATTCAGGGAAAATATTTTACCGCTTGATGTGGCTATTGTGCATGTGTCACCACCCGATTCACATGGCTATTGTTCACTTGGTACCTCCGTTGATATTGCCAGGGCGGCAGTAGATACAGCACCGTATGTAATAGCGCAGGTGAATGACCGTATGCCCCGTACCCACGGGGATGGTTTTATACACGTGAGCAAAATAAACGCCATGGTGCGGCATAATGAAGAGCTGCCCGAAGTTGACTACAGCACAAAGAGCGATGAAACAACAAGGATGATTGGCAATCATGTGGCATCATTGGTGGAAGACGGCGCCACACTGCAGCTCGGCATAGGTGCTATCCCCGACCAGGTGCTTAAAAACCTTACTTCGCATAAACATCTTGGCCTGCACACAGAAATGATGAGTGATGGCGTGGTGCCACTGATTGAAAAAGGTATCATTGACAACAGCCTGAAAAAATTAAACAAAGGCCGTTCGGTTACTGGTTTTATGGCCGGCACAAGAAAGTTATACGATTTTGTAAATGACAACCCCGCCATAAGGGTGGTGGATATCGGCTATGTAAATGATACGAGTGTGATAAGGCAAAATCAAAAGGTAACGGCCATCAATAGTGCCATAGAGATTGATATAACAGGCCAGGTATGTGCAGACTCATTTGGAACGTACCAATATTCCAGTATTGGTGGACAGATGGATTTTATAAGGGGTGCTTCTTTATCAAAAGGGGGCAAGCCCATCATTGCACTGCCGTCGGTTACATCAAAAGGCATATCGAGAATTGTTCCTTTTTTAAAACAAGGTGCAGGCGTGGTTACTACCCGTGGCCACGTACATTGGGTGGTTACCGAGTTTGGCAAGGTAAACCTGTTTGGCCTCAACCTGAAACAAAGAAGCAAAGCACTTACCAGCATTGCCCATCCAGACCAACAGGAACTATTGGAGAAAGCTTTTTTTGACAGATATGGCAGCTAAAAATATGGCTGCTTGTCAGCAGCCATATGAAAATATTTAAGGGGCAAAATTATTTTTTGCCCCTTACTTTCTTTGCCGCTTTTTTTGGAACAGCCTTCTTTATAATTTTTTTTGTTGCTTTTTTAGGTACAGCCTTCTTCACAACTTTAGCTGTTTTCTTCACCACTTTGTTTTTTACTGCTGCAGCTTTTTTGACCACTTTTTTCACAGTTTTTTTAGGGGCAGTTTTTTTTGCAGCCGGTTTTGCTTTTTTAATGATCTTCTGAACGGTTTCTTTTACAACTTCTACCGCATTACTGGTTGCTTCAGCCACTTTTTCTTTTACTACATTTAATTCTCCTGCAATAGTTCCTGCTTTTTCAGCGAGGTTGAACAGCAGGCCGTTTTGAGGTATTACTTTCAGGTTTGTTTTTTTCTTTGCCATAGTGGGTAACTAAATTTTTATAAATATAAAATTAACGTAAACCATCATTCGCCGGAATAATTTTTTGGATAGATTTTTGTTTACTGGTAAAGTTATAAATCTGTGTGTATGGTATCACCCAATGCTAATGTCGCTTTTACGATCGTTATAAAAATAAATGGCCGGCTTAAAGAGTTTAATTTCCGCAAAAGGAACAGCGGACTGTATGACGGCAATACTAATGATGAATATAGTATCCGTTATTATTTCCAGTTGCAAAAGGAGGATAATGGTGGCTGGCAGTTAAGCGGCCAAAACCTTCCGCCTTGGGTAGTCAACAATCAGCCGGTAATTGTGGAAGCGCTTGAAACCAAGATCAGCTAACAGCTACTCTCCAAACCATACATTGTGCTGTTCTTCCACCCTGATGAACGTGGTACGCTTGGTGAGTTCCTTCAGCGACTGTGCCCCTACATAGGTGCAGGTACTGCGTACACCACCCAGCAGGTCCTGAAAGGTATTGTTTACGGGACCCCGGTATTTCACAGTAACGGTTTTACCCTCGCTGGCCCGGTATTCTGCCACACCGCCTGCATATTTGTTCATCGCTGTATCTGAACTCATGCCATAAAACAATTTGAATTTTTCACCATTCTTCTCTACCATTTCACCGCCGCTTTCATCGTGTCCTGCAAGCATGCCGCCCAGCATCACAAAGTCGGCACCGCCACCAAAAGCCTTACTAACGTCGCCGGGTACCTTGCAACCACCATCCGAAATAATGTGTCCTTTCAACCCGTGTGCTGCATCAGCACATTCAATAATAGCGCTCAGCTGGGGATAGCCTACCCCGGTTTTAACCCTGGTGGTACATACTGACCCTGGCCCAATACCTACTTTAATCATATCGGCACCGGCCAGTAACAATTCCTCCACCATTTCACCTGTAACCACATTGCCGGCTAAAATAACTTTGTCAGGAAAAGCATCCCTTGTTCTTTTTACATAGTCAACAAAATGTTCGCTGTAACCATTTGCTACATCAATACAAATAAACTGAAGGGATGGACATTGTTCTATAATAGCCTTTAGTCGTTCTGCATCCGCCTGGCCCGAGCCGGTGCTCACCGCAATGTGTTGCTCAATACCCGCCGGTGCTCCGGTAATAAATTTCTTCCATTCTTCCGGTGTATAGTGTTTGTGCATTGCGGTAAAAGCTTTGTGCTGCGCCAATGCCAGTGCCATTTCAAAAGTGCCTACCGTATCCATATTGGCGGCCATCACCGGTACACCTTCCCATTCTCTGCCCGTATGCCTGAATTTGAATGAACGCAGCAGACTTACTTCAGCCCTCGATTTTAGTGTGGACCGCTTGGGCCGGATCATCACATCTTTAAACCCAAGCTTGATATCATTTTCAATTCTCATAATATATTTTTGAGAGAGGTAAGTTAAGCAAAGCGGACTTATCTGCCATTACAAAGTTTTACCCGGTCTCCTGTTTATAAAAAAATAGAATACTGCTGCTGGTGATTACAACCGGCCTTTTATACAGCAACAGCCATTATACGATACCGATAGTTATGTTCAGTAATCGTGTAAACATTTCCCCTTTTGCATTGCTGAATTGATCGGGCTGACCCACCGTATTTCCTGATGAACCGTGATCATGATGTTCATCCTGCTGTATTGAAACGGCAGGATAGTAGGCCCCTTCAATATAAACACCAAAATGACAGAAGCCGGGAATATTGGTGTCATGTACGTGCAAGTGCCAATCACCTCCGTGATGGCTAACTAATTTGCCCTCATTGTCTGAAACCATAGCACCGTCACAATCCTTTTTTTCAAACTGTGCAAGTAGTAATGCAATATCCAGTTTACGGTTGTAACGGCGGGACTGCTCCAGTCGTTTAACAATTGCCAGCGCTCTTTCCGGGGGCAACACCTGGCTTATATCAAATAAAGGTGAAGTAAAACGTACCAGCGTTTTGTGAAATTGAACACTGCCCAGGCTTATATCCGGTTTCAAACTCCAGCTTATTTCCTCGCCACGGCGCACATACGGGGAGCCGGTTTGCAGGTTTAACGAAAGCCGTGTTCTGCCATAAATATTGACCAATATACTGCAAGCAGTGTTATCGTTACTGTTAGTGCTAACGGATCGGCCATCCAGGCCGTGTTGCACAGGCGTTTGTATGTTACGGGGGGCAATACGTGATTTCTGGTCAACCAGTAACCGGGTATACCGGCTGCCACGAACAGGTCCCGCTGCTACAGGATAGATCAGTTCCCCAATATCAGGCATCATCATCTTATCCATTGTGCGTGTTTTGTAAGCGATCATCAATTCCCATTTGCCTACCCAGCAATCATTGCTGGTATTTCCTTTTTGAATGATCAAGGTAAGCCTGCCATTGGCCCTCCTGGCTGTTATATCAGGTGATGGACAGCAATGACTGCATCCTCCTCCATGACCATGGCTTTCATTGTTGCCATACAGCATTTCACCATTGGGTCCATGAAGCATATACACCCAATTTTTATCCCGGAAATCCATGCCCTGGGCTGTTATTAAAAATGAATCTTCTGCAGACGTGGCAAAGAAATCAAGATGGGCGTGTTCACCGGCAAACAGCTCTATAACGGGATCGAACAGGGTAGTAAAGCCAATAGCTCCTGCCAGCGCATTGGAATAAAATTTATCTATCACACCCGCACTTTCACCATGAAATATTTGTGGTGTGCTTAATGCAACTCCTTTGGCTGTCATGGAAGTAAGTGTGGGATAATCTACATCTGCACCGGTGCCAAAACCCATTGCAAAAATGGCGGTGTTGGTAAAGCTGCCATCTGCAATACTGTTCATAGGTGCCCCTGAAGTAAGCAACCCATCTGTAAGAAATGCCATGTAGCGCCGTTCACCAGCTGGCAGTCCGCCAAAAGGTGCCTGCACCAATGTTGTTTGCACATTGTTGAGAGCGTCTGCTAAGGGTGTGCCACCAGCAGGTGTTACAGGTGCAATGGCGGCATCAAAAATAGCTTTGCTGAATTGCGGACTTCCTGTTTTTATTAATCCATATCCCGGTGCTGCAAATACATTGGCAAAATCATTTGCAATAATGCTCCGGAATGTTTTTACTCCTGCCACTACGTATACAAGTCCGCTGGTTTTAATGGCCTCACAATCCTGCAAAAAAGCAGATATGCCCCTGGTTGCAGCGTCCCACTTGGTAACGTTTCCCATACCCGTCATTGGGTCAGGTGTTAATCCCATCATGCTGCCTGTACGATCCAGGCCAAGGCCGATGATGGGAATACTGTCGTAGGTATAGTTGAGAGATCTGAAATCGAGTGTGTCCACATTTCTTTTTATACCCAGGGCGCTGTAATCAGGCATGGGTATGGCAGGCGCTACGGTTGACGTGGTGGCGTAACCGGGAGTGCCGCCCGTCCAGGGATACATGATATCATTGCGGTGATGCTGAGGATCACCACCGGCCATTGGAAATTCGTCCATGTGTCCATCCATTTGCCACATGGCCCAAAGCCTGTCTGCATTACAGTGCAACATATAAAACAAAGGATCGAATGAAGACACTTTTGCATCAGTCATGTGCCCAACGGCGTTGCCCACCCACGGGTGCATGGCATTGTGCATGATGGTATGCGGAACCACCAATCCTTCCCCGGCTTCGAGTGCGGCCTGGAAAGAGGGATAATCTGGCATTGCAAGACACTGTCTTATTTCATTAGGTGATGGAAGTGCTCCCAGGGAGCGAAAACTTCTTTTCAACCCGCCAATACTTGCAGAAGGAAACATGGCTGGTAAACGCCATCCGGGTAAAGACGCAGGCCACCAGGCAGGTAACGCGGTGGCATTTGCAGGCATGGCAGGTACAGCACCTGCAGCAGGCGTGGCAGCAGAGCCTGGCCTGTTGTAAGCAAAGTAGCCCTGGTTTACCATATTTGCCGTGGCTACGTCACCGTTAGGACCCATAAATGACGCCACGGTGAGTGTTGCAGGATCGCTCCAGTCCCAGTAAGGAATGGTTATCCCCGGTACATAGGTCTGCAGTTGCAGCTCAAAGCGGTATAAAAAATACCGGTGCCAGCTTAAAAAGCCATATGCCCCAATGCCGCCATGACCAAAATTGACATTGGTAACCCCTCCTGGTGCATTGGCATTTTGAATTTTTGCATGCACAGCCACGTATTCATCCCAGCGGCTGTACCTGTCAGCGGCAGGTGCGGCGGGGTTTACAATATCTGCCTTCATCAGTACGCAGGCCCTAACATAGTTTTCTTTTTCAGCGGCTGAAAGAAACTTCGCATTTTTCCTAACTCCCATGATACAAGATTTTAAAATGTTTAAGAATACTTTGACACTGCAATATTAGCGGCTAAGCATTACCGTTATGATATACAAAAGACGATGTCAAAGTTGTGTAAAAGAAATGCCGGAGTAACAGAGGAGGGAATTTTACAGGATAGGATCAATAACAGCATCAAGATAGAGGCTATATTTTACATCTCATAATTTTATGGGTATGAAAATATACTTAATTGGATACGCAGCTATACCGTATTTCTACGGAGAACATATTGTAGAAACAATCTATGTTCTTACCGCATTCATTAATTTAAACACGGCAATAGCCTTAAGCTGGCAGGCTCTACTTATGAAAAGAATAGCAGGCTTATCATTACCGGGACCAAAAAATAGTATACCCAATACAAGGTTACACTAAGGCAGAACTACTTCCAGGCAACAAAAAAACCGGCCTGCCACTGACAACGTTCAGGGGCAGGCCGGTGAAATTATATACCTATTAAAAAATTAAAATACTTTATCCTTATCCATTTCTTCTTTTTGAGAATTTCTCTCCCTGTCACTATATTTCATATCAATATAATTGAACAGTTTTTTTCTTGTTTGCGGCTTGCGTTCGGTGTTCAATTTTTTTTCTTTTCCTACAGTTGAAAAGGCATAGTTGAAAGAGTTTGGCTGCTGCATAGTTTTCTTTTTTAGTGTACTTTTTGGTGTATAGTACAATTCACAAATGCAATGCCAGCCGGAATTCCCGTATTAAATACTGGTCGAAACCTTATTCCATATCCCAACATTGGAATATAATTCCACAATAAAGAATCGGTCTTTTTATAGTCTCATAGAAATCGGGTAGTAATGTTGTCAATTTTACTGGCAAACATTTTGGAATAATGACCAGGTTTAAGACTTATATAAAAACAATTGCATTCACAAAAATTAATCAATGAAATTTTTACAGTCTACAGCAGCCTTCACGTGGAAGGAATTATTACTGGGAGGGGAAAACTGGAATTTTATACCTGAAACTGCTCTCCGTACAATTATAATGTTCATTATAATACTCGTTGGACTCAGGATATTAGGAAAGCGTGGAGTAAAGCAACTTTCAGTATTTGAACTGGTAGTGATCATCGGGTTGGGTTCCGCAGCAGGTGATCCTATGTTTTATAAAGATGTTGGTATACTGCCTGCATTAGTTGTTTTTGTACTGGTAATATCTCTTTATCTGATCATAACTCATTTTATAGGAAAGAATAAAAATTTTGAAGCATTGGTTGAAGGCAAACCCGTTTGCCTTATCGAAGATGGAATGTTTGCTATTGATAATTTTAAGAAGGAAAATTTAGGTGAAGATGAGTTTTTCTCTGAACTGCGGATGAAAGGAATTTCACAACTGGGACAGGTAGAACTGGCCATTGTAGAAAGCGGAGGCAGTATCAGTGTTTTTTATTACCCTGAAGATGAAGTAAGGTATGGTTTGCCGGTATTGCCGGGCTCATTAAAAAATCAACAAAAAAGAATTACCGAAACGGGTTATTATTCCTGTGTATTTTGCGGCTATACAAAGCAGTTGATGCCATCGCAGGAAACGGTGTGCCCCAGTTGCAAAAAAGCGAGCTGGATAAAATCCAGTAATAATAAGCGTATTACTTAGTCTCGTTTACCCGTTCCTTTTTGTACCCGGCACGGTATCGTATGATGAAGGCTTTTGTACAGGCACTATGGGTGTTATTGTTCTGCGCTTCCTGGTTGTATCCCCCCATTGTGTTGCTGCAGGAATATCTCCGGTCTGTTCATATTGTGGTGGGTTCGTTTGACCACTGGTGGGATTATCAATAGGATTGGTGGTAGGTGGCGGTACAGGTGTATTCGGAAAAGGCTGACTGCTGATCGGTTGCTGCCGGAAACCTTTCACTGTATCCGTCCGCTGACTCCATGCACTGGCAACAGGTTTTTTAAATAGGCTGAAAGTATCCACAGGCGATTGTGCAAGCGACGTAGAAATGGTTCCGGTAATAAACGAAAGAAGAATGATTGTTTTCATAGTCGAGGTTATTTGAGTTGTATAGTTTGAGAAACACTTACCATGCCATTAAAAATTTCGAACGAATGCATCAAGGAATAATGGTACCGGGTAAATCTTGCACCGGCCTTTCATCTTCCTGAGGCAGATTTTCCCATTTGCAATAGCATAACCCATAAAATTATATTGTATAATGCAGGCATAAGCTTTGTTTCAACGTCGGCAAACATAAAAGATGAAAAAAATATTTGCATGCGGCTTCATTTCATTTTCTTTAGCTTTTTGCACTATTACTGCTTGTGCACAGGATAGTACCACTACGGGACAAAAAGTAAAGAAAGCTGTAAAGAAAACAGGAAAGGCAATTGGCAAAGGAGCCAAAAAAGTGGGGAATAAAACAGCTGAACTGGTATCGAAGGGCAGTTCGGAAGTAGTTGATAAAACTTATGATGGCAAAACAGGTCCTGATGGACAGAAGATTTTCATCACCGATAAATCAGCGTATTACTGGGTGGATGAA
>JAKQKY010000239.1 GCA_029560415.1 Bacteroidota bacterium
TGAATACCAATCTTCTAACAGGGGGATGACTGAACAGGTACTAAAACTGTCGGGCGAAGAAAAGATCAACATTCGTCATGCATTACATGAAAACCTGGAAGAAGAAAATAAATATTATCAATACGACTTTTTTCTCGACAACTGCACTACCCGTTTGCGTGACCTGATCATTAAAAGTAAAACGCCCCAACCGATCCTGCCTCCCGTAATGCCTGTTAATACTACCTTCCGGGAAGCCATTCATGCTTATCTCGACAAAGGCGGTCAACCGTGGAGTAAGCTGGGTATCGATATTTTATTAGGTGCTCCTACTGATGGCATTATGACTACAGCCCAGCAGCAATTTCTCCCCGACAACCTGATGAAAGCGCTCGACAGTGTGACGAATGTACCCATTGTTGAGCGTGGTTCAAATCTATATACATTACTAACGGATACAAACAAACGAAATATATTTACGCCGTTTATATTCTTTTCTTTATTGCTGGTTTTGTACCTGGTTTTGGTATTCGCGGGAAATAGAAAGTACAGTACCCTGATCAGCAGTCTTGATGGATTATTATTTTTTTCCACAGGACTATTGGGCATCATTCTCATTTTCATGTGGTTTGGCACAGATCATAGTATGACGAAAAACAATTACAACCTTCTATGGGCGCTTCCTTCTCATTTTATATGTTCCTTTTTTATAAACAGCCGTAAAAGCTGGGCCAGGAAGTATTTTCTCTTTACTGCCATTAGCCTGGTTCTCGTTTTGATTGCCTGGTTTTTCCTTCCCCAGCAAATGAACAATGCTTTGATTCCTTTTGTTTTACTTTTATTGTACAGGTCTGCATCTCACTCCCTGAAATAACCATTTTATGATCACAAAACACATACAGGTTGGCAACGTTTCCATTTTCTGCAGGGTCTATGGAAAGGGATTTCCAGTTGTGATGTTGCATGGATTTGGTGAAGATGGGGCGATATGGGAAGAGCAGGCTCAGTCATTGTCGGGGGACTATCTCGTCATTGTTCCTGATCTGCCGGGAAGTGGCAAATCGGATTTACTAAAAGGAGATCCCGGCATGGATGATTTTGCAAGATTATTACATGAAATGTTGCTTTCAGAAAAGATCAGCACCTGTATCATGATCGGGCATAGCATGGGCGGCTATATTACATTGGCTTTTGCAGAACTTTTCCCGGGCCTTTTACACAGTTTTGGACTTTTTCACTCTTCAGCATATGCCGATCAGCCTGAAAAAATAACCCAACGCGAAAAAGCCATTGAGTTTATAGACAGTAATGGCGCTGCTGCGTTTTTGAAAACCAGTATACCCGGAATGTTCAGGGACCCGAAAGTAAGTGAATTGGAAATCAATAACTTATTAAAAAAGGGATCTTTATTTACCCCAGGTGCTTTGAAACAATATTACCGGGCAATGATTAACCGGCCCGATCGGACAAATATCATTAAGAACAGTAGTAAGCGTGTCCTGTTTGTTTTAGGCCAGCATGATAAAGCTGTTCCATTTATCCAGGGACTCGAACAAACGCACCTGGCTTCCTGCACGTATATATATGTATTAAGACAAAGTGCTCATATGGGCATGCGGGAAGAAACGGTAAAATCAAATGAAATATTAAGCGCTTTTTTACGTTCAGCCTTGAATGGAGTGATAATTGAGGTACAATAATTAGTCTTTCAAATAGCAGAAATAACAAAAAAGACAAAACAAAACGTTAATGTTTAATGTTGAACCATTTAATTCCTGATCGTGCCAATGTTCACAAATTTTATTAATTAATTTTAAGAAGGTGTTTATCATGATTGAATGCAGATAATGAAGAAAATTTTTACGATCGTTTCGCTTATTCTTGGGTTTTTAAATGCCTCTGCAAAACACATAACCGGCGGAGAGATCATTTATGACTATATTTCAAGCACACCCAATTCGAAAACCTACCGCATTACCCTTATATTATTCCGCGACGAAAATTGTATCAATCCTTGTGCGGAAATGCCACCCAACGTTTATATCGGAGTATTCAACAATGACAACAATCAATTGTTTGGTGGCTCTGCTGCTTTTGGAGGTGCCATAGAAGTTAATCGTAATTCATTGCAAAACTTACCCCTCAATGCTGTTCCAATTTGTATTACCAATCCACCTTCATTAAATTACAATGCCGGGTTTTATAGTTTCACGATCGAATTACCTAATAACAGTAACGGTTATACGGCAGCATATCAAACCTGTTGCCGAATTGAAAATACCAATAACATCAATAACATGTCGGATGGTGCCGGGGCAACCTACACCACCAGCATCCCTGGATTAAACAAGTTAGGTGCAACGATACCAGACAGCAGCCCGAGATTTTCCAAAGGCATTTCTGTTGTTTGCCGAAACAATGATTTTATACTTGATTTCAGTGCTACAGATCCTGATGGCGACGTGCTTGTTTATAGTATGTGCAGTGCATATAATGGTGGCGGTGCTACCAATGCGGGCAACAGGCCTCCCGACCCACCTCCGTATGGTTCGGTAAATTATGTGAATGGATTTACTTCATTCAGTCCGCTTGGCCCATTGGCAAGTATGAACACGCAAACAGGCATCATTTCCGGCATAGCGCCCGAAGAAGGCAAATATGTGGTATCCGTATGCGTTAGTTCCTACAGGAATGGTAACCTGATTGCGGTACACCGGAAAGATTTTATCATTACCGTGGCGCCCTGCGATTTTGCCAGTGCCGATTTATTGCCTGAATACATTACCTGCGATGGATTTTCATTCCAATTTATCAACAGGAGCCAATCGCCATTGAATGAAACTTTTTACTGGGAATTCGGGGAACCTTCTTCTGGTACAAGGGATACTTCTACAGCAGAAATTGGTTCTCATACTTATGCAGATACAGGCATTTATACAGTAAAATTTGTGGTAAACAGGGGCACGCCCTGCGCCGATTCAACTACAACAAAACTAAAAGTTTATCCAGGGTATTTCCCGGCTGCTGATAATATTTCCCCGATCTGCAAAGGCATTGCTGTTCAATTCAGCGACCTTACTACTGCAACATATGGAACCGTTAACAATTGGAGTTGGGATTTTGGTATAGAAGGAACAGATATAGATGTGAGTACCGTAAAAAATCCAACATATATTTACACTGTACCCGGCGATTACACGGCAACGTTAATTGTAGGCAGTTCAAAAGGTTGTATTGATACAGTAACTACATTGGTTAAGATCGTGGAGAAGCCGGAATTTATTGTAACGAATGATACGTTAATCTGTTCTGTTGACAGTTTGCAATTAAGCTCATTTGCACCGGCTGGCGGAGGTTCTGTTGCCTGGTCACCCAATTACAACATAAACAATACAACCATTTTCAATCCTATAGTATGGCCTAAAACAGATACGACGTATAAGGTCACTTACACAGATAATTTTGGATGTATTGCTACCGATGAAGTGGTGGTGATGGTAGTAGATTCTGTAACATTAAGCGCAGCAAGGGATACCAGCATTTGCAGAACAGACCAGGTGCGACTAAGGTTAAACAGTAATGGATTAAAATATATCTGGACACCGTCGGCAACCCTGGATGACGGAACCGTAAAAAATCCATTGGCCATTCCGGTAGATTCAATTACGATGTACCGGGTGCAGGCCAATATCGGCTCCTGCGTTGATTTCGATTCCATTGAAGTACGCACGCATCCATACCCCCAGGCAAATGCGGGACCCGATCAAACCATTTGTTTTGGTGCTTCAGCTAACCTGCAGGCTTCGGGTGGAAGTTTTTATAGCTGGTCTCCTGCCATCTTCTTAAATAATACTCAAATAGCCAACCCGGTTTCCACTTTTCC
>JAKQKY010000279.1 GCA_029560415.1 Bacteroidota bacterium
ACGTACATGAAAAAATTATTTTTATCGGCTGCGATCATCTTTCTCACTACATTATTGGTTGCCTGTGGAAAGAAGGATGCTACGGTATCTTCCACACAGTCTCCTTATGGCAATGGCCCGCGAACACCGGTTCCTGCTGAATTACAGGGCAACTGGATGTATGGCCAGTTCTCAATGACAGAATACTGGTCTACCGATCCATCTACCTATATCGGCAATGCATTTGAAATGGCGATCGCATTTACCTTCCATGCCGATGGAACTTTTGAACAATATTTCACGTCGAGAACAGCTGCAAATGGTATCAGCACCTATCACCAGTCACTCACCAAAGGAACGGTTGAAATAGATGTGGCGAATCAAAAGATCATTACGCATGCACACACGGCCCATTATAAAAGAACGAGTAATGGCGTAACACAGGAAGACAGGGACCTGGCTTCCAATGAGATCACGGTACTTACAAATTATACTTATACAACGGGAGCAGAACCGAATGGAACAAAGGCCATTTATCTGAAACTTAACGGTACCGGTAATGCGCTAAGTTTTTTGCAGAGATTTTAATTTCTTCATCAATAAATATCACTGGCACCGGGATGTTTTCCGGTGCCTACTCGTCGGGGCAAACAAAAAGAAGCTCCGAGATCCGCTACACTCGTCGGGGCAAACAAAAAATCAAAAACGAATGATATACAGCTTCCCGATAGCTATCAGGATTCAGCAGCTATGACAAACATTTGTGCAAAGTAGCATCGACACTAATAATCCGAAAATGTATGATGATATAATTTGTGCATTAGATTCAAGTAATCTTAAAGCCAACCTTTAAACCTTTACACCCTTCAACCTTTAAACGACTTAAACGTCCAGAACCTCTTAAGCGTCCTAAACGCTTCGAACGTCCCGAACGCCCTAAAAAAACCCCACCTTCCCATTTTCCAGATCATACACTCCGCCGATTAGTTTTATAGCGCCTTGTTCTTCCAGTTCGGCAATGATCGGACTTTCACGCCTGATGCGATCGATCGTTAAATAAACATTCAGCTCTGTAACATTATTTACAAATGCTTCATTTGAACCGGTGCGGTTTTCAACAGTTGTTTTTTCGTGGTAAATCGCCGGCTGAATTTTATTGAGCAGGGTAGTGAGATTACCCATTTCCACATGGTTACAGGCTCCAACAATGGCGCCGCATTTGGTATGTCCGAGTACTACAATGATCTTAGTTCCCATTACTTTGGTTGCAAACTCCATGCTGCCCAGGATATCTTCATTGAGGATATTGCCCGCAATGCGGATGCTGAAAATATCGCCCAGTCCCTGGTCAAAAACCAGCTCGGCAGAAGTACGGCTGTCGATACAGCTTAAGATGGTTGCAAAGGGAAACTGTCCTTTCGACGTTTCATTCACCTGCTGTAATAAATTGCGGTTTGCCTTTAAATTTTTTACAAACCGTTCGTTGCCTTCTATCAGAATTTCGAGGGCCATATCCGGTGTTAAACTGCTTTGAGTTTCTTTTGAATGTGTACGCATCTGAACGTTTTTTTAGATCGTTATAATGGATAAAAAATGTTTGTATATTTAAGTGCTAATGGCCACAAAAATAATATGTGCGCAATAAAAATGAAAATTATGTGAAAGAAAAATGCTTAAGGATCGGTTATCATTAAACGTTTCAAACGTCCCAAACCTCCCAAACGTCCTGAACGTCCCAAACGTCCCAAACGTCCCGAACGCCTTAAACCCTTAAACCCTTACACCCTTAAACCCTTAAACCCTCCAACCCGAAACATGCCCACCCCCTCCCTCCGCACCTGCCATAACGGTCATCAATACACTAAAAGCAGCGATTGCCCTGTTTGTCCCTTTTGCGAACAACTGAAAAAGCCAGCGGATGGTTTTTTGTCTTTGCTATCGGCGCCGGCACGCAGGGCTTTGGAACGGGAAAAGCTGGTTAACTTAAAATCGCTGTCAACCATAACAGAGAAGGAACTATTGAAGTTGCATGGTGTCGGGCCTGCCTCGCTGCCCATTCTCAGGAAAGCCCTGAAAGAAGCCGGACTTAGTTTTGCAACTGCCGCTAAAACAATAGTTAAGCGTGATGTTTGAATCATCTCTTTGTTTTTTCTTTGTGTTCTTTGTAAAAACCTTTGTGCCCCTTGTGGTTAAACAATAAACAACAAACAACAAACAATAAATCATAAACAACCGAAATACTCAATATTCAACACTCAATATTCAACAACATTCAACTTTGTGTTCCTTGTAAAACCCTTGTGCCCCTTGTGGATAAACAATAAACAATAAACAACAAGCAATAAATCATAAACCACCGAAATACTCAATATTCAACACTCAATACTCAACAACATTCAACTTTGTGTTCCTTGTAAAACCCTTGTGCCCCTTGTGGTTAAAGAATAAACAATAATCAATAATCAACCTTCATCTTACCTCCAATTTTAACTTTTTAATTATTGCTGATATAAAAATTATTGTTCAACTTTAAAGAATATCTTTTGACGCCGACTCTTTTTCGTTGAAGGATCCATTAAGCCCTATTCTAACAGTAACCATTCACCGAACATGAAAACTTATCAGGTTGTTCTTATCTCCATGAGTGGTGTACGGGTTTATAATCAAAAACTCCTTGAGCTTGGGTTAACATTACCCGGGTTTGTAGACAGGAGTAAAGTAATAGCGAGTTTACCCAGCCTGGCCCTGCTTACACTGGCTGCTCACACCAGTGAACACTGGGAAGTTGTTTACCGGGAATTAGATCAGTATACAAGTACCGATATCGATAACATCATTTCACTCTCTCCTGACCTGGTTGCCTTTTCTTCATTGACTGCAAGGATAAATGAAACCTACAAACTATGTGGCCAATTTAAATCGGCTGGCATTAAAACAGTCATCGGTGGCCTGCATGTATCGGCTTTGCCGGAAGAAGGCATGCAATACGCCGACAGCATCATACAGGGTGAAGGTGAAAAAACATGGGAACGACTGCTGAAAGATTTTGAAAACAACCAGCTTAAACCAATCTATAGTTCTTTTACAAACAAGCAGGATGTATTTCAGTTGAGTGAATCAAAAATTCCACGGTATGAATTACTGGATATATCGAAATACAACCGGTTAACCATTCAAACAACCCGCGGCTGTCCGCTCCACTGCAGCTTTTGCGCTGCCTCCCGTACCATTAGCAGTTATAAGAAAAAACCCATTGAAAGAATTGAGCAGGAGCTAAACAGGATATTTGAAGTTTGGAACAGGCCCTTCATTGAACTGGCCGATGATAATACTTTTGTTGACAAGGCCTGGTCAAAAGACCTGTTGACGATGTTTGCAAAATATAACATGAAATGGTTTACCGAAACCGATATCTCCCTTGCTTACGACGATGAGCTTTTGGAATCATTGGCCCGGTCTAATTGTGCCCAGGTATTGATCGGCTTCGAAGCCAGCTCTTCAAAAGCGTTGAATGGCATCGATAACCGAAACTGGAAATACAAACAATTTGAACATTACCTGGAAGCCATTGATAAAATTCAATCCTATGGCATTTCAGTGAATGGTTGCTTCATATTGGGTTTCGATAATGATACAACAGAAACATTCAATGAAACAGCAGCTTTCATAAAAGAAAGTAATTTATCAGAAGTGCAGATCACCCTGCTTACACCATTCCCGAAAACATCACTGTACGATCAATTGAAAAAAGAGAACAGGTTATTAACAGATCAATTTTGGGATAAATGCACGCTCTTTGATGTGAATTATATTCCGAAAAATTTTACAGTTGAAGAATTGGAAAACAATTTCCAGTACCTGATGAAGGAAGTATACGCATCAGCTAATGTAAAAGAGCGGAAGAATAAATTCAAAGAGACCCTTAAAAATAAAATCAATTCTCAACATGGGCATGCTTCAAACGATCACGAAATTATTAACCTTTAGGATCAGCAGGGATGAGATGCTGCAATTCAACAGGTCTCATTTCATTGCAGGGCTTGTTGGAACCTGGGTTGCAGGCATGGGGAGGTATTGGGATGACAGTCATGCCAGTTTCTTACAGCACGCAGGACTTGGTTCTGTGATCTATGTTTTTGTATTGTCGGCATTCATCTGGATGATCGTAGGCCCCTTTCTCGTGGAGAAATGGAGTTATTTTACTGTGCTTTGTTTTATCTCGTTAACATCTTTCCCGGCGATCTTCTATGCGATACCGGTAGAACGTTTCTTTACAGTAAAGGCAGCCAATGCAATGAACGGCTGGTTCCTGCTCCTGGTAGCATCCTGGCGACTTGGATTGCTATTTTATTTCCTGAAAAAGTTCACGAGACTAAGCGGCGGCAATATCATTACCATTACCCTCATGCCAATCTGTTTGATCATTGTTGTACTCAACATGCTCAACCTGCACCGGGTAGTTTACAACTTCATGGGAGGCATGCGCAATCCAACCCCGCATGATAGTTCCTATATGATCCTGATGTTTTTGACGACGATATCGGCGATACTTACTCCAATCTTATTTATCGCCTATGGAATCGGGATTAACAATCGCAGAGGAACCATTGAGCGTGAAAATATAGCAAAGAATACAGAAGAATTAACGTGAATAGAGATATGATATATCTTGTTCGTTCTGGTTAAAATCGAACAATAAATAATCAACACTAAACACTCAATATTCATCTCGTTCAGAAGGATGGTTCATAAACAATAAACAACAAAGAATATCGATCAACAAACTCAAACAATCCACCATTGTGTCCCTCGTAACAACCTTTGTGTCCCTTGTGGTTTAAACAAAAGCAATAAATAAAAAACAAACTAAATTATCAATATTCAACAATCAATATTCATGCATAATACTCCCATCAGCATTCGTCCCTTTATCGGCGCCAAAGACTACAACCTGTCCCGCACATTTTACCGGCACCTGGGTTTTGAGGAGATCATACTCGGTGATGCGATGTGCTTATTCAGCAAAGGGCCGATTGGGTTCTACCTGCAAAAAGCTTACGTAAAAGACTGGATAGATAATACAATGATTTTTTTGGAAGTAGATGATGTAAAGCAAACCTGGAACGAACTCGTTTCATTAGACCTGCAAACAAAATTTCCTGCATCGAAGCTGGTACCTATTCGCCACTTAGACTGGGGCAGCGAATGTTTTGTACACGATCCTTCCGGGAACCTCTGGCATATCGGGCAGTTTGCTAAGAAATAATTAACCAGCTTTTCAGCTTACCTTACATATATGTCTACTTCCAAAGCTGCTACCATTCAAAAAAGAACCGGCACCATCGTGTTGCTCACGAGCATGGCAGTGTCTATTGGTTGGGTTATCGGGAAAACGGTAAATGTATATCAATATGCCTGGGCGGGAGCAATCTTTGAGTTACTATGGGTACCAATGTTGGCCGGACTCATCGGGTTACCAATCTTCTCAATGTATAAGTTGCTTAAAGAAAAGTTTAGCTTTCGGTCAAATTACCTGTATGCAGTTATTATCATTGTACTAACGGTAACGATTGTGTCTTTTATTAAATAAGCCCCTTTGTAAAAGCAATGCGCAAGGCCTGTGCCTTACTCTTTACATGGAGTTTCTGGTAAATACTGATGCAGTGCTTTTTTACGGTATTGGCACTGATGAATAGTTTAGCCCCGATCTCCTTGTATTCAAGCCCGTCACAAAGATGCTGTAAGATCTCCAGTTCACGATCGCTGAGCTGAAAGATATTCTCCCCTTTTTCCCTTACATCCTTTACTGCAGCGGGTTGCTGTACCATCTGCAAAATCTTATAAGCAATGCTGGGCGAGATCGGCCCGGCGCCACTTTCCCAGAGATTCATCAGCATTTGCGTAATCACTTCCCCGCTTTCCTCTTTCAATAAATAGCCACAGGCACCCGCCCTGATGGCGTTGAAGATTTTATCAGCATCATCAAAAATGGTTAATACTACAAATTTGCAGGCCGGGTAAAGGGAAGAGGCTGTTGCGATAGCCGATACGCCATCTACTTCGGGCATCTCCAGGTCCATTAATACAATATGTGGTAATTGTCCATCTTGCAGGTCATTCATTTTTTTGAGAAAAACGGCACCATTATTCGCCTCGAATACAATGGTGAAAGAAGGATGACGGCTTAATTTGTCGGCAATCACATTACGGTTATAAGGCTTGTCATCTACAATAGCTACTTTGATCATTGTTTATTGATTTATACAATTAAACTACCGGTAATCTGTACCTGCACTTATATTTTAAGGTGAATGGTTGTTTGAGTTCCTTCATCAATCACAGATTTGATCTCATACACGAAATCGCCCGTTTCTGCACGCTCCTGCATGTGCTGCAAACCATAGCTGTCTTTCTTTTGAAAAGCAGATACTGTATCGAACCCTTTACCATTGTCTTTTACCATTATTTTCCATTCGTCGTTTTCCAAAATGCTATGCACAGAAATGCTGTAAGCACCAGAATGCCTGACGGAATTGTTAACCGTTTCCTGAATCACGAGCACCAGGTGCAGGGCTTTACTGGCAGAAAGTACCAGGTTCTGTGGCGCTTTCCCTTGTACTATAAACCGTATGCCGGTATAATGCCTTCCCATCTGCTGCATAAAGCCTATTACCCGCAGCCACATTTCTACTGCAGGTACATCGGCATTCTTTAAAGCCCAAAGGGTTTCTCTTAAATTCAACAGCATCTCTTTTGCAGTTTCCTGTAAACGGCTTACCACAGGGGCTTGTTTTGATGTTTCTGCCACAAGCCTGTTGCTGTTGTGCAATATGGCATTTGCCTGTACGCCCAGGTTATCGTGTAATTCTGCCGCAATGCGATTTCGTTCTTTGTCTGCAGCTTCTTTGATTTCTATTTCGTTTTGCAATCTCTTTTCTTCAAGTAATTGGCGGTGTCCACGCTGGTATTTCTTAAAACGGTAAACAGTAAACACAGCTATCAATATAAAGAGAACCGCACCTGCGTAGAGATATATTTTTCGTTTAAACAGGTCAAGTTTTTGCCGGGCGATCAGGGTCTCTTTTTTTTGCACTTCGTATTGTGTACGGATGGCTTCGATCTTATCGGCGCTGTTGGCCCGGTTGATGGAATCGTTGAGCAACAATATCTTTTCCAGTGTTTCGGCATGATGTTCATGATCGCCTTTTTGTTTATAGGCACTGGCTTTCATGTTCAGTAATTCCATGGCCGTTTCCCTGATATGGAATTTTTCACTGATCATCAATCCTTCTGTAGCCGCAGCGATAGCTTTATCCGGCTCATTATGTTGAATATAAAAGAATGCAAGGTTCTTCAGGTCATCCGTGATGTATAAAGGATCGCCGATCTTGTTGCGTATTGTCATGAGCTCCTTAAAGTCTCTTTCTGCTTCGATCTCTTTTTTTTGATAACCATATAAAGCTCCCCGGTATGATAATACAGACGCCAGCACTCCCATCGATTCAATCTCACGGGAAAGGCTAACCGTACGATTAATAAAATCAAAACAGGTATCACTTAAAGCAGGTGCTGGGTTGGCATAATAATTTCCAATATAGTACAAGGCCATGTTGGAAAGAATATAGGATTCTATTTCCCGGTATTGTGGGTTATTGGCTTTGCGGATGATGTCTAGCGCCTGGGTCCATGTTTTACGGGCTTCTTCCCGGCTGTCCACTGCATTTAGATATGTAGCACCGATATAATTCATAAGGAACAAACTGGCGAGTGTATTGTTTTCCTTTTCGGCTTCATTCAGCAATTTTAACTGCAACGCTAATGCTTCCGGCAGCCTGTTGGTACGGTTGAGTACATTGGCTTTCAGCAATTGTAATTTATAATAGAGGAAGGGATCGGTTTGTTTCACCGAAAGAAACAATGGATTGCTTTCAATTTTTGGAATGATGCTGTCTGTTTTACCGGAAGCCAGATCACCACTAATAAGTTGGTATGCAGACCGTGCCAGCGCTTTTTCATCCCCGAGCTCCAAAGCAAGCTGCCAGGCCATCCGGGCATAATAACTGATGGTATCGCCCGACATGGAGTTTTTAAAATCCGATAGTGCAAGCAGAGCGTTTAGCCGTTCGGGTTTGGTACGGGATGTAGGCACTTTCTTTTTGGCAATATCTAGCAGGGGGAACTGTCCGCGACTTCCAAATGGAATCAGCAGCAGTAAAAAGAGCCTGAAGATAATACGGTACATGTTACAATTTAGGCAAATCTATTCAGTAAGGAGCTTATCCAAAACTATCCACATGGACCATAGTTATACAATTGGAATCGCTGCATTTTTACAGCAGTTTCTGTTTAGGCGGTCTCAGGCATGGTAAACTTAAACGATTATCATCGTCAAGTGAACTTCAGCGAAAACAAACAATTATCAATCCATCAATGAAAACATCTTTTCACGCGGTGGGTTACAAACAATTTTAAAAACGGGCAAGGATAAAAATTGCCTGTTGATATTTTATAACTCAATTTTTTATTTAATTAAACTAAAATCATGAAAAAAATTGTCCTCATCCTCTCATCTGCTTTTGTATTTGCGTTCATTTCCTGTAAAAAAGACAGCAACGAACCCACCGATGTCAAAAATCTTTTTGCCGGTGATTGGTATGGCGCACAACAAATAAACGGCATAGCAGGTGAGTATAAATTCAGTCTAAACATTGGTGCAGATAATACGGTTATCAATATTGATTCAGCCTTTAGCAACCAGGTATTTCCCGGCACCTATACTTATACTTCCGATTCATTAAAAATAAATTATGCCAATGGAACCATCTGGAGGTTGAAGTTCCGGAATAATTATACCGGCTGCACAGGAACTGTAGCGGGATTCCAGGGTGCAGTAGGCACTGTGAATATGACAAAGAAATAAACGGCGGTTAAACCATATCGTTATGCACAAAATACTCCTCTGTTTTATACTGGCAGGAATTTTATTTTCCTGCAATGCCCCTTCAGCGCAAGAGAATAAGTCTGATGGCCCTAAGGAAAATACAAGCCAGGCTGTAGAAGGCAAGGACTACCTGTTGCTGAAACGTTTTCGGGTACTGGACAGTAAAGGGTTTGATCAACCCCTGGAAGTAAGTTCTTTTATGTTGCCCGCCAACTGGAAAGTGAACAGTGAGGTAGAATGGTATCCCATGGTAAAATGTTTTCCGGAAATGGTGCAGGCTTCAGTAGATGCCAGTTCGCCCGATGGAGCTTATGAATTGATCGTTTTCCCGACAACTCAATTTGACTGGAGCACCGACCCCATTCAATTAGATGCCATGCAAAAAGGCTTTTATGCGCATGCCTGTACGATTGCTGAACCGTTGGATGCAGCGGGTTATATCAGCCAAACATTGGCGCCTTCCGTAAAAGCTTCCGTAAAGAAAGCCGGTATTATCAACGAACTACAATCACAGATGGATGCAGGGGCAGCTCAAATGACCCAACAGGCCAGGGCTGGTGGGAATGCGGCCTATCGGCACCAGGGAAGCGCCGCTGAAGGAACATTGCAATTTTCCGATGGCAAAGAAGGCCTGGCTTTTTGTACACTAATGCAAACCATTGTGGATATGCCGGGTACACAAGGAGGCATGTCGAGCAATATCAATTGTTATGTAAGCATGCGTGTCGTATTAAAATATGCAGCAGGCAACGAAGCCATGGCCCGTAAGATCATGAGTGTATTTTTCAGCAGCGCCAGGATGAACCCGCAATGGTTGAAAGGGGTGCAAGGTTATTTTTACGCGGTAACCTCCAATGCACAGAATGAACAGTGGAAACAGATACAGATCAGCCACCAGGCGCAGGAAGAGATTAGTAAAAACATTGTTCGTAACTGGGAATCGAAAAACAATAATAATAATACAGATGCCTCCGCCGCCACCAATGATGGGTTTGGTCAATACCTGCGGGGAGTAGATAGCTGGACAGATGCAGCAGGTGAAAAAGTAGAATTGATCAGCGGGTATAAGAATGCCTGGAGCCGGGGCGATGGAAGTTATATGCTGAGCAATGATCCATCC
Source organism: Bacteroidota bacterium (assembly GCA_029560415.1). Lineage (GTDB taxonomy): Bacteria > Bacteroidota > Bacteroidia > Chitinophagales > Chitinophagaceae > Ferruginibacter. The sequence continues at coordinate 10,041 of JAKQKY010000279.1, forward strand.
TTTGATCCTAACAGCATATCGGGTGAAACGCAGAGCTGGAACCGGATGAAACAGTGAGGCGAATGCTATCCCATACCTTGAGTGCATGATGAAACATCGATCAACTATCCAATGGATCATGGCTTTCTATTTATTTTGAAACATGTTGTGCTATTAAACGAGATTTAAAATTTCATAATTCTAATGATCAGGAAACTGAATTTGAGTTTACAGCATTAAAAAGTAACATAAAAGAGTTTCAATGAATTTGAATATTTTTCGATAAATAAAAAGCAAACACGTTAATGTCATTTGCATCACATTTTAAAATCCTCTTAACAAAATTCGGAATACTAAGACCTTGCATTCCTGCAGGCAAATAGCTACCTTCGGAAGCAATGGGAAACATTGATCTGTTCGATCAGTCAAGTTCCTATACTTCCTACATGAGAAATCTACTATTAACCTTCCTGTCGTTGTTCAGCACGTCAACTATTTTCGCACAGTCAGAACCGTTAGAGCACAAAACGGTAGCTGATAGTTTCCAGTTAAACTATAATGCCGCCCGTTACGACAGTATATTTTCGATGTACTCTCCCGAAATGAAGGCTGCTTTGCCGCTTGCTAAAACGGAAGAGTTCTTTTCGGGGTTGAAATCACAGGCCGGCAAGATCATCAAAAGGAAATTTGTAAAAATGACGCAGGGAACGGCGGCAGTCTATAAAGCAACTTTTGACAAAACAATATTCACCATCAACCTGTCGATCGATAGCGACAAAAAAATAAACGGCTTCTTCATCAGGCCTTACCTGGATGAAAGCCAGCCAACCCCTCCCAGGAACAGCAGCAAATTGATACTTCCCTTTAAAGAAGAATGGACGGTTATCTGGGGCGGTGATACAAAAGAATTAAATTATCATGTTGAAAGTGCAGCACAAAAAAACGCATTCGACCTGGTGATAACTGATGCTTCAGGGAAATCATATAAAACAAGCGGGAAGACCAATGAAGATTATTATGCTTTCGGAAAAGAGATCATTGCGCCCTGTACAGGCACCGTTGTATTGGCAATAGATGGCGTAAAGGATAATGCCATCGGCGAAACAAATACATTTAATGTGGGTGGTAACATGGTCATCCTTAAATCTGCGGCCAATGAATACCTGGTTTTTTGTCATTTTAAGCATGGTTCGTTGCAGGTAAAAGAAGGTCAATCGATACAACAAGGCCAGCTCCTGGGCCTTTGCGGCAATACAGGCAACTCTTCAGAACCGCACCTGCATTTTCACATCCAGAATATCGAAAACATCAATAGTGCAACCGGGGTGAAGTGTTATTTTGAAACACTATTGGTGAATGGGAAGGTAAAAAAGGATCATTCACCCATTCAGCAGGAACGGATCATGAATGAAAATGGAAACCATTGAAACTATTCATTATTTTAAACTACTCCCATGGCGAAAACAAAAACCAAACCTACAGGTCAACTTGTTGATGACTTCATCGCTGCATTTGCTGATACAGAACAAAAGCAGCAGGATAGTTATGCATTGATCAAACTCATGCAATCTGTTTCGGGATTTGAACCCCATATGTGGGGACCCAGCATCATTGGTTTCGGAAGCTATCATTACAAATATGCCAGCGGCCACGAAGGAGATGCACCCCTACTCGGGTTTTCACCCCGGAAGGCGGCTATCTCATTGTATGTTTATACAGGCATGGAAGAACACCGGCACCTGCTGGATGCACTTGGGAAATATAAAATAGGGAAGGCCTGTATTTACATCAAACGGTTGTCGGATATTGATGAAAAGCAGCTGATAAAGCTGATGAAAGCAAGTATTCAATATGTGAAAAAAAAGTATGGAAATAATTCCTAACTTTCTGTTGTCTTTGAAGTCATTGGCAGTCGTGCACGCTTATGACTTTATATTAGATCACAACACAAAAAAATAATCATCATCTACATGGATCTCGCCAGAGTTTATAAAATGTCGTTTGCGGGTGTTTACCCGCATTACATTCTGAAAGCCACTAAAAAAGGACGCACCAAAGAAGAGGTAGATGAAATCATTTGTTGGCTAACAGGGTATAACCGACAAGGGTTGCAAAAACAAATAGATACCAAAGTTGATTTTCAAACTTTTTTTGAACAGGCACCGCAGATGAATCCAAATGTTTCGAAGATCACGGGTGTAATTTGCGGATACCGCGTAGAAGAAATTGAAGACGACATCATGCGAAAAGTGCGCTATTTAGATAAGCTGGTTGATGAGTTGGCTAAAGGGAAAGCCATGGAGAAAATATTAAGAAAATAAGATGTCGTGCTATCAAAAGAGATTTAAAATTTAATACTTTAATGATCAGGGAACTGAATTTGAGTTTACAGTAGTGCAAAAGCTTAATCAGGGCTCCCTCCCGAAAAAAGGATGTAATTTTTTTCGGGGCTCTTTTTTTGCGAAACGTCCCGATGAGCGAAGCGATTTCGGGAGTACTTTTTTGCTTGCCCCGACGAGCGAAGCGGATCTCGGGGGAGAAGCAAAAAAGTAAAAGTGAAATGAAGAATAGTGTTTCAAAGAATTAAAGATTTTTTTTAATTTAATCAAAAGCGCAACAATTTAAGAAAATAAGTATCGAATAACTTAGAACAAAGTTACAGTCCTTATTTTCGAATAAGTAACCAGGATTCAGAAAAAGTCCGTTTATAATGAACACAATTTTTTTCATCATTAAAAAATATTTTATACAATGACAACTGTAAACGTGTACCTAACCTTTAATGGCGATTGCGAAGCCGCATTTGAATTATATAAGTCTGTATTTGGCGGGGAGTTTGCTGTCATGAGCAGGTTTAAAGAAATGCCTCCACAGGAAGGAATGCCTCCTATGCCCGCAGAAGCCGGTGAGAAAATAATGCATGTATCCCTGCCTGTGAGTAAAGAAACAATATTGATGGGAAGTGATACCGGCGGCGAATGGGCAAAGCATTTCGCAAAGGGTACTAACTTTTCCGTTTCAATCAGCACCGACAGTACCGCAGAGGCCGATCGTTTGTTTAATGGGCTTTCGGCAGGCGGACAAGCCACCATGCCCATGAGTAAAACATTCTGGGGTTCTTATTTTGGCATGTTCACCGATCGCTTTGGCATTCAGTGGATGGTGAGTTTTGATGAAAAACCGGCTCATGGATAAATAGTTGTAAGGGATAAGGTTGAAGTGCATCTGATGGTATCATTTAAAATAAACATCATGAAAAAGAAACTTATTTTTTGCACGTTGATCCTTCTATTATCAACCTGCCTGTTTACCAAAACATTTGCACAGGAAACTAAACCAATTGTTGTGCTGGTTAAATACAAAACCTTACCAGGGAAAGAAAAAGAAGCGCTTACTGCATTAAAGGCGCTGGTTGAGAAGGTAAAGAAAGAACCTTATTACATTGGCATTGACATCCATGTGGATCAACAGGATGAAAACAATATTTTGCTGTACGAACAATGGTCAAATGAAGACTATTACAAAGGTGCGCACATGCAAACAGAACAGCTGCAGCAATTCATAAAGGATTCAAGAGCTTTTTTGGGAGGTGCTCCCGATATTAGTTTCTGGAAGAAAGCCTCCTGAAGTATACCTGGCACCGAGCCCCTGTTCGGTGCCAGTTTCATTTTATTTTCTCCGTTCTATTGTCCATCTCCATGCGATGACCGGCCACGAAAAGCCGATTATAACAACGCTTTCTTTTTCTATACGGAGTATAACGATTACTCAATAGTACCGTGATTACGGTAATAAAATTCCGTAGAATTACCCTTGTTTTCCTGCTCCGATCATTTCTATCTTGTTCATTCAATTTGTACGTACAGCCCGAATAAGTTTTTACATACAACTGTTCTGCTGTACTTCATCACCCCTGGTTCCATAAGCATTCATTCATCATTTAACTATTGTTTTATGGCAGATGAACAAGTGCCTCGTAAAGAAAAGGAACTTAAAGATGATCCTAAATTGATCTCTCCGCCTGTACTGGCCGAACCGGCTTATCAATGTGCAAAAAAAGTAAAGGTCAGCCAGTTCATTCCGTTATCGCAGATCGAAATTACCATCAATGCAGTGCTTGTTGCGAGCAGCCCTGTGGGATTTCCGTCACCAAATGGCGCATTGATCAATATTCCATCAGCGCTTGTTGCCGGGCAAAAGATCCGGGCAAGGCAAACCGTTGCCGGTATTACAAGTGGCTGGTCAAATGAAGTTACCGTGAGAGATCACCTGGTAGATTACCCTGCAGGCCTTCCGCGGCCAGTCATTGATCCTGCCCCGGTTTATGAATGTGGTAGCCGTACGGGTGTAAACAACCTGGTGGTGGGTGCCAATGTGTGGATCACGGCCGATGGAGTGGAAACGGGAAGGGTAAATGGATGTAACGATCACCAGGGAGTGAACGTGGCACCCGAATATGCCAATAACCAGTTTGTAATCGCCCGGGCAGAACTTTGCAGTGATAAAAGTCCGGAGTCGGCCATAGAAAAAACAAGAGGGTACGCCTACCCGTTACCTGCACCTGCATTCGATACGGTATACCAGGGATCGCAGCAGATCAGGATCACCAATATCGCCAATGGCGCCAGGGTTACCCTGAAGCTGAATGGCATTAACCAGGGTACCAGTGGATGCTGGGGAGGTTCACTCAACTGGAATTTATCCAGCCCGTTGCCCGCCGGTGCTACCCTGGAAGCTACCCAGAAACTTTGTGGCAATCAACCGCCATCGCCCCCAGGCACTACCGTTAGTTTGCCCTGCGGAAACCTGCCGGCCCCCACAGCATACCCTGTACAGATAGGCGATGTGGAAGTGCGTTTATCCTCTTTTGTATGGGGAGCCCTGGTAAAAGTGTATATCAATAATGTAAAAGTAGGCGAAGGATCGGGCAGTGTAATTCCTCTTACCCAGGCAGTATCCTGGAATGATACATTGTTGATCGGGCAGGAATTGGGAACCTGTAAAAGCCAGTATCTTACAGTGATACGCCCGCTTTGCGTAGCGCCTCCTATACAGGCGAATCCATCAGATCTGAACCTGTTTCCCGTAGGTACTATGGAATATAGCCGCGGTGATGCAAAGGGAAGTGTTTTTTATCCCGGTGAATCGGATGGAGATAGTGTAAAATTTAATAAAAGGCTGGCCTTGCTTAAGCGATCTCCCATTGTGTTCCTGGCACATGGAAACCACGTTGATACCGATCCCAGTTATTTAGGATATGATTATTTTCAAAAGCAATTGGCACAAATGGGATTCATTGCCGTTTCGGTTGATTGCAATAAAGTGAATTATCCTAACAGCGGAGGCGGCGTTGCTAATATCGAAGCCAGGGTTGACCTGATCATTGAATCCATTAAATTGTTTCAATCTTTTGATTCAGCCGCTTCTAATATCTTCTCTGGAAAAATTGATTTTTCGCTTACCGGCCTCATGGGACACTCACGTGGAGGAGATGCTGTGGTAATGACGCCCGAATTAATATCATTGAGCGGAGTAACCATCGTATCGGTACTTGCGTTGGCGCCGACAGATTTCCGTGGGTCGATCACCGGAACGGATGTGAATCCGAAAGGTTTCGATTTCATGACCATATTACCAGCGGGCGATGGCGATGTTTGGCAAAATAATGGAGCCCGTTTTTACGACCGTTGTTCGGCACGAAGGTTTAAATCGCAGTTATATGTTCATTTCACCAATCATAATTTCTTTAACCGGGAATGGCTCTTTGATGAAGGACTAGGGCCGGTGAGGATGCAACGTTTTGAACATGAAGAGATCTTATCAGCGTATGGTTGTGCTTTTTTCAGGAGATCGCTGATGGGTCACAATACCCTGTCATATATCACCGGTCATGCTTTGCCTTCGGGGGTACGTACCGATGCGGTTCACCTGTCCTGTAAAAAGTTTAAACAGCTAACGGTTGATGACCATGAACAAACCGGTGGAATTGCTATTAATACCATGGGCCAGGCAACCAGTCAAACAGGCATGGCTGCCAGCGAGTTTCCTTTCAAACAGGGCGCTGCCGGCAGTTTTGATAATTCATTCTTTGGAAATACTACCGGGATGGTCATTCAATACGAAAAACATAATGCTACCTTCATATCTCCGTTGAAAGGGTTACGTGACCTGAAAGGAAAAGAGATCTGGATCAGGGTTGCCGAAGTGTTTGGAGGAAGCCAGCATGTGGACACAGGTTTTCAGTTAGGCCTTACCGATAGTAGCGGCTTTACTGCATGGGTAGATTCGAGCGGGGTGGGAGGCATACCCGATCCCTACCCGCATCCGGGCAGCCATAAAACGATGCTGAAAACCCTGCGGTTCAGGGCCACCTGTTTCCAACAATCAAACAGGCGATTCCGCATCAGTGAAATTGCGGCTATCCGGATCCGTTGTAACAGGACAAAACCCCATCCGGCACTTGCCTTCGATGACCTGCAAATTGTTTCATAACCATTAAAACCTGTTTTATGGATTCTACCGATTTCAATGCAGCCAACGAGCAGCCATTATACCCTGAGCGTTTTGCGCTGCCCCCGATCAAAACACTTAAGATAAAAATCGTTGATTTTAAGGCGCCCGATTTCAAGAATATCAAGTCATCCCTGTCAGGAAAAAAACAAGCAGCGGAAATAAGTATCATCACCGATACACCCATCCCTGCTAGAGCCGCTTCGCCTATCCTGTATCTTGGGAATAACAAGACTGGTTATTATAAATTGGGAGAGAAAAAGAATGAATATCTTTTTTATGCTTTTGATTTTGAAAAAATAAGCGCTGATGAGCCCATCGGCTGGGGCTGGAACAACGATCTTCCCGAAAACATTCAGAAAACGTCTTTTCAATTTAAGATAAAATAAACAAGATTCTTTCACTATAAACAATTGGTAACGATCACCGTTACCCGTAGCAACCTGGAATGCTACAGCCCTATGATCCGTTTATAGATTTTTTGCACAACTGGCGCCGGAAACCCTTTCGGGGCCAGTTTTTTATACCGCTATGCTGATTCCATAACCAGTGCAAAAACTAAAAAAACGGCGCTTCAGAAGCAAACCGTTTTTTTACCAAAACAAATCGTTATTTCTTTATTATTGAATCAGCAGTTTATTAACCATCTTCAACCCGTTTCCGGTTACCGTAACATTATAGATACCCGAAGGCAGGTCGTTTACATTCAAATTTATTAATTGAGTTCCTTTCAACACTTGTGTCGTTTTTACCTGTTGTCCTGATTGATTGGTCACTTTTACCTGCAGTCTTTCAGTAGCGGCTTCGGTTAATAACAGGGTTACCTGGTCAATAGCCGGGTTGGGATATAACAGGAAAGTTGGTTTGTTTTCATCCATCCTGCCTACGATCCTGGTAGGGCTATACCTGAAGCCTGCGTCGGAATCTGCCATTTTTAATCGATAGAAAATCTGCGTTGTTAACGTATTTTGGTCGGTATAGGTATATCGACGAATGTTGTTGCTACTACCCGCCGCCGTTACCTGCCCGATCTTTGTATAAGCAATGCCATCTGTGCTACGTTCGACGTCAAAATAGGCGCTGTTTTGTTCCATTTCTGTGGTCCAGCTGATCAATACATCTCTACCCTGGCGCCTTGCGTGTATGTCTATGCCGGTAATGGGTACCACAACAGCCGTGGTAGTAAAGGTTTTGGCATCACTGAAACCCGAAGGACCGGCACTTGAAATGGCTTCACAGGCATACACATAATCTGTATTGGCAGAAAGGCCGGTTGCTTTCAACGAAGCCGTATTCACGGGCACTACCGTCCAGTTTGATTCATTTATCTTTTTAAATCTCAACCGGTACGAAGCCGCATTGTTATCGGGCGTCCATGAAAATGTTGCCCTTGAATAAGTAATATCGGTAACGCCAAGGTTTACAGGCACCGGGGGTACAGCAGAGCCGTTGTCATTGATCTGCACTGTATAGTCTTCTGTTTCTCCGCGGGCATACACACCACATGGTGATGGTGCATTATCGTGATTCATTACAATTCTCATGCGGGTTGTACCATAGTTAACCGTAGAAGGAATCGTAAAATTAAAAGCAATGAGCCCCGTAAAATCTGTATATAGCGAAACCACTTCTTCACCGGCATCATCAAAATCATTGTCATGATTATAGTCTATCCAGATGCTGTAATATTCATATTCAGGATATGGCACCAATGCAGACAGATATCCCTGAACATTCTGATCTCGTGTTAACAAAATAACATTATTGGTAAAATCTCCATAACCGTTATCATTGCCTGAATTAAAAATGCCGCCGCCCTGTATCCATAACTGGCTAAGGTATTCCTGTGCCTGGCTTTGCCCGGCTGAAGTACATACGCCTGTTCCCGTTGTAGAGAATGTTTGCGTGGCACCGTAACCGGTAGGTCCATTGCTACATATAGCCTCAACCGCATATTCATAATTGGCACCGGCGAAGAGTCCGTAAACAGTAATAGAAGGTTGGTCATAGGAAACAACAGTCCATGTATTGGCAGTATTTAATTTGTACCTGAGATGATAAAGTGTTGCACCTGAAACCGGTGTCCAGGAAAAGGTAGCGCTGTTGTCGCCGATGTCCGACACATTTAATCCTGGTGGAATGTTGCAGGATCCGGCTCCATTGTGATCCAGGTAATGAAAGACCGTCATGGCCGTTCCACTTAACACATAAAGGCTGTTGTCACTGGCAAGCGTACACGCATATCCCCATCCACTATAAATATTGGTTGAATCGATCCATTGCTGCACGCCGGTATTGCTGTATTTAAGAGTAATCATACGCAGAAAGGTTGATCCGCTTACATCAGGAACATCTGGTCCACCTTTGCCGGTTACAAAAACCTCACCACTTGATTTAGCCGCAATAAAATAAGGTGCTTCAACATTGCTTGACGTACCATTATAGATGGTATTCCATAACATAGCGCCTTCTGTATCTACCTGGAATGTAATCCAGTCGTTACCACCCTGGCTTTCTCCAATAACACTCAATTTACCTGATGCATAAATGAATCTTGTGGGAAAATCACTTCCGCCAAAATCAAAATCCTTTTTCCATAACTGCGTTCCGGAAGCATCAAATTTAAACATCTCAACATCCATCTGGCTGGTTGCCGTTACCTGGTTAAAATAACCTGTAAGCAAATACATATTCCCCGCATCATCTATTTCTACATCTCTTGCGCCACGTCCCTGAACACCGGCACTCCATAAAAAAGTACCCGAAGTATCCCAGGAAGCTATCACCGAAATATTTGGATCTCCACCCGAGGCGCTCATAACAATTTTATTGCCTTTTACCCGCATAGATTCAAAGTATGCAGGGGCATTTACATCGCTGTGTTGGGTAAAAAGAATGTTTCCATTGGTATCGAATTTGATCAATGCAAACCCGGGAAGCACACCCACGCCGGCTGCACCAACATACAGGTTACCATGATCATCCAATTCGCAACGAAGGTTCATGCCTGCCAGGTAATTTACAGGGCTGATCACCTGTTTCCATAACTGGTTTCCATCAGCACTATATTTAAGCACCACTACCGCGTTTGGAGTATTAGTGCCGGCATAACGGTAGCCCGCAACAAATACATTGTTATTGACATCGGTGGTTACCCAAAGCGGTTTTTCATAATTGCCGGGAATGCCTGAGGCCGACATTACCTCCCATTGCAAAACACCAAACTTGTTGTACTTGCGGGTATAGATATTGTTTGCCGTCCAATAGCCCGTGGCAATTACATTGTCCTGGTTATCCCGGGCAATCATCACCCCGATCTTTTGGTAAGTTTCCGACGGCTTGATCCAGTCGGTTGAATACTGAGCAAACAGCTGTGCATAAAAGAACAGGATTGATGCTGTTATCAAGTATAGTTTTTTCATGATAAGTATTTAAAAATTTGGTAGTAGTTTATTCATGTAAAGTGTTAAGGTAGAAGCAACATCGCTTTTTAAAAAACCTGTGTTGCCGAATGAGAATATTTACATGCCAAGCCGGCTTTATAAGATGATGAAAATTCTTGTCAATTCCGCATGTTGCTTTTTATTGCACATTGATATCTAATCTTTACTTTCGCTCCATATCATTCAGTTTAAAAATAAATGATATGATGATGAAAAAGCATGACAGAAATCAGACCTCAACCCCGGTTTATCTGAAAAGTTTATTATCCTGTGTAATAAGTCTTTTGCTGATCTTGTTCATGGCAGGGTTAGCCATCGTATTGGTGCTTTGGTATTATAAATCATTTCCATCTTATTCCAGCGAAGGATCGGCCTGGGGTGGAATAGATGATGCGCTTTCGGTAGCGGTTTGGATGGTACTGGTCTCGGTGCTGGCCATCAGCTGGTGGATGGTGAAACTATTCAGGAATCTTTACCGGAACCGGAAAGAAAAGCATGTGGTCAACTCTCATTTGGCATTGCTGGTGCTGGTTTGTTGTGTTGCAGCCTATTTTATCAGCCGGAATCATTTGATATAACGTTCTTTGCAGCCGGAAGTATTATTTTAATCTGCCCGTATCATCTACAAAAATTTTATATGAAGTATTTCATACCACAATCATTCATTGAGAAAGCCGAAAAAGGAATAATCGGCAGGCCAGGTATATTATTATCAATATACTTGCTACTATCCATTACCGTTATAGCGCAGGATAAAAGCAGGATGATCGCAGAGGAACGGTACATTTCCATCAATGGTATAGAACAATGGGTAACCATTCATGGGGATAGCAGTAAGCCAGCCATCCTGTTCATTCATGGTGGGCCCGGAAGCCCGATCAGCCCTTATTCGGAAGCCCTGTTCAAAGAATGGGAGAAGGACTTTGTGATTGTGCATTGGGATCAACGCGGAACCGGCAGAACTTATGGCCGGCAAGCACCCGAAGAAATGACCCCGGATTATTTACGATCCAATCCTTTAACCGTAAGCCAGATGACAAATGATGGCATTGCCGTTTCGGAATACCTGTTGAAACGGCTTGGAAAACGAAAGGTCATTTTATTCGGTACTTCCTGGGGTTCTTTCCTGGGCGTGATGATGGCCACACAAAAGCCGGATCTGTATGCAGCCTATATCGGGCATTCGCAGATCGTACGCACGGTGATTGATACAACCCTTTATCACACCGTGTACGACATGGCAGAGAAGGCGATTGATACAACATCTCTAAAAATATTGATCAGCATTGGCAAACCACCGTATGAAAAAGCAAGGTCGGTTGGACAATTGATGCGTGTTGTAAAGAAATATGAAAGAGCCCATTCAGCCCCTGCACCGGATGCATGGTTCACCGAAGCCCCTGCCTATAGCAACCCCAAAGACAACCAGCACCGCGAAGAAGGTGATGATTATTCATTTGTATATTTTGTGGGCGACAAAAACATGGGCATCTCATCAATGGTTGCAAACATCAATTTGTTGAAAGATAAGTTATCCTTTGACGTTCCTGTTTATTTCATCCAGGGGAATGAAGACTTGTTAACTCCTAAAGAAAATTCAAGAAAATATTTTGATGCGATAACGGCGCCAACTAAAAAATATTTTTTATTGCCCCGGGCAGCTCATGGGTTTAATGAAGCGGTATTGGAGTCGTTGTACAAAATTTGTAAGGGGATCCAAATCAACTAAGCTGCTTCCTTCGTGTAATAATATTAAAGCTTAACCGCCTCCTGGAAAACTGCATTGGCTTTTAACCTGGTTTCATTGAATTTCGGTAACAGGTCTTCTTCCTTATTGCTGATCATCGATTGCAGGATGATGAGTTCCTGCTGACGAAGCTCTATGTATTCAATTAACTTTTCTGCTTTCTTATGTGAAGCCGTTGAAATATCATATGAACTTGTTGATCGGAACATGGCTGATAACTGCTTCCATTGATTATCTGCCTGTTGAATTTTGGGCAACAATTGTTCATCTGTTAATGTGCTATCATCGAGTGATTCATTGATGCTTCTATGCACCAGGTCAAACTCACTTAGTTTATCGTTAAATGTTGCATTGTCTTTAAATCCGGCGTTTTTCAGTTCCTGTACGATTTCCGATCTTGAGGCAGCCGATCCGGGATGTTGCTGCAGGTAACCATATGCCGATCCAACGGTTACGAGTACCAGCACCGGAACGATCCATTTTAATGGCATCCCTTTCTTTTTTTCCTGGTTGTTGCCAAATACAAAAAGGTAGCCAAAAAGAAAGCCGCTCACAAGTCCGCCTACATGCGCTGCATTGTCCACACCGCTTTTCATGCCATAGATAAGGTTATATGCAACGAAGATGCCGATACTTTTCAATAGCTCCTGTCGTGCTGCTTTAGGAATAAGGTTGCTGGTAAGCAAGGCCAGGAATACACCATACATGCCAAATACAGCACCTGAAGCTCCGGCACTGTTGGCAGGTTCGGTATGCCACCAAAGACTTACCAGGCTTGCCATTACACCGGTGCATAGATACGCGGTTGTGTATTTTAATTTGCCAAGCATGGGTTCAAGATAAATGCCAACGGTATAAAGGCAATACATGTTCATGGCCAGGTGAATGATGCCAAAGTGAATGAATACGCAACTCAGCAATCGCCACCAGTCACCCGTTAACGTTAGCGGACTGAAATTACTGCCCCACTTAAGGTGCACAAGTCCATTGGCAGTGAAGATGCCGGCGCCATCTACGGCCATTAAAATAAATACCAGCACGTTGATGGCCATGATGGCATAGGTTACATAGAGATTACTTCCTTCCAGGTTAAGGGCGTTATTTAGTTCTTGCTGTTCGAGTTGCTGTTGTGCTGCCGTTTCGCGGGTGGTTTCCTGTAAACCCAATATGGCATTCGCAGCTGATTCTATTTCATCAGCGGTTACAGATGCACGAGCCTTTTCAAAACCTGCTTCAAAAGCATTTGTATTTTTTTTATTTCGTCCGCCCAGGTCGAGCATTTCTCCATAGACCATTTCACTGCGTACAGTAAGCGTTCCTGGTTCTGCAATGCACAACACATGCTGGTTTTTTTTATTCCAACTCTTTGGGGTGCTGCCTAATAAAGTATTCTCGCCGGCCATAATCGGTTCCCAGCCAAGTTGTTTGATGGTTTCGTAGGCGATAGCGATAGCGGTTTTGGGATCAATTGAACCGAGGGCAATGGATTGTTCGTGTTTGGGCATACAGGATGTATTGATTTGTTTATAAATATATCCATTAGTTTATATGCAACGTTAAAAAGCATCATACTTTGTTTACCCGCGGCATAACAATGCCTAGGTTAATAGATTTGAGTCTTCTTTCCTTCAATGATGTAAAATAAATTATCTTCTTTTATTATGTAATGTGTCAGGTTCAAATTATCTTTAAACGTAACTAGTACATCCTCCGTTAAACTTTATTGGTTTTCCATTCAAATAATCATATACCTGGTATTATGAATGATACAATATTTGCCAAAGCAGGAATTCTTATGCTGATCCTGGTTGGTCTTTCGTTGGTTAGCTGGGAATACTATGTACGTAGTAAAGGCTTCGATCTTTCCTATGATGATGCTGGTCCGTTGTGGACGGATAAACGAAAACAGGTGTATGAATCGCCCGACAAATCAACCGTATTCGTTGGTTCTTCCCGGATCAAGTTCGATCTCGACATCGATACCTGGGAAAGCATCACCGGCGACCATGCCGTTCAATTGGCTTGTGTGGGTAGCACGCCCCTGCCCATCTTAAAAAACCTTGCTGCAGATCAGAAGTTTGCCGGTAAACTCGTGATCGATGTTACAGAAGGGTTGTTTTTTTCGGGCGCTCCGAATAATGCCGATCGTCCGCAAAAGAACCTTACTTATTATAAAGATGAAACACCGGCACAATGGGCCAGCTTCCAGATCGATCATTTACTCGAATCGAAACTGGCCTTCCTGGATAAGGATCGGCTATCGCTCAATGCCATGCTATCTGAAACGCATATCCGAAACAGGCCGGGTGTATTTGAATTCCCGGGATTTCCTCCAGGTTTCGGCCGTGTGAAATTTAACCGGCAGGAATACCTAACCGATTTATTCGTTACCGATACTGCCCAGCAGAACCG
>JAKQKY010000289.1 GCA_029560415.1 Bacteroidota bacterium
CTTCTGCGGAAGCTTTAACTTCAACGATGCTGATCACCGTTCCATCAATTTTATCTGTATGTATTTCAATTGTACCACCATGCAAAGCAGCAACACTAACTTCTATTGATGCAGCTCCCCTCGAAAAATCAACACCCTCTACTTTGATGAAATCTCCATTGTGAATAGAAGTAACAAATAACCTGTCAGCTATTTTTTTGCCTTTATCCCACGGAATATTTCTTTCCCACTCCGTAACAGCAGTCGTTTTTACACCTTCACTAAATGCAATGGTCTCAGCCTCCACTTTATTGAATGGGTTTAATGTGCCCAATTGTTTTACATCGGTTGACCAGAAGGGTAATTTTTGAATGGTGCCATCATTGTTGTATGTTATTTTTTCTAATCCAACCGAACGTCTTTCGTAATGTTTAGACATGGTGCGTTTGAGTATTTCATAATTCAAACCGAAAACATAAGATTGCCCTTTATAATCAATAATGCCCGGGTGGTTGCCATTTGATCTTTTATCACCATCCATGATACTCCCTTTATATTCCCACGGACCTGTTGGTGAATGGCTCATGGTATAACCGATACCTTCGGGGCAGCAGGTGGAAGCGTATGCCATATAATAATGGCCATTACGCTTATACGCCCAGGGACCTTCCTGGTAATGAAATGGGTCAGGCTGGCCTTTTACTTTTGCGAAAGAGGAATCTTTTTTGATCTCTCCCGAATAAGAAACCATGTCCTCATTCAGTTTTACATAGTACAAATTTGGATTTCCCCAGTATAGATACGCCTGTCCATCATCATCGATCAATATGGTTGGGTCAATATCTTCCTTGTTGTTCTTTATCAACGGCTTTCCAATGGGATCTTTAAAAGGGCCATAAGGACTGTCTGCCACCAGCACACCAATACCCATACCATCAGGAACGGGGCAATACAAATAAAACTTGCCGTTGCGTTCAATACATTGAGGTGCCCAGGCTCCATTATCATTATTCAACCATTTGAAATCTTTCAGCGATGCCACAGCCCCATGTTCTGTCCAGTTAACCATGTCAGTTGATGTGTATAGCAACCAGTCCTTCATATTAAAGCCAAACGCATCATCTTCATCATGGCCTGTATATAAAAACATGGTGTCATTATAGACCATTGGTGCCGGATCGGCAGTATACTTGGTTTGAATGATGGGATGTTGTGCATGGCATAAAAGAAAACCCATAGCAGCCATCACGGTAAGTAATTTGTTTTTCATCTTTTGTATAATGATCCTTCCATTTATTGTACGGTGACTTTCACCATTTTCAAATCTTTTGCAGCAGAACTGTTGCCATACCACAGTTCATATTCACCTGCCGTTACATCCATTTTCAACAATTTATCATTATAAAATTCAAAGGCAGAAGGCTGCAGATCAATCACAGCGTTCACTGTTTTACCAGCTGCAACTGCTGTTCTTTTAAAACCTCTTAATGTTTTTATCGTACCGGTTGTGTCATTTACTTTTTTCACATACACCTGCACTATCTCAGTTCCGTTTCTTTTACCGGTATTTGTAACAGGAATGGTGATGACAAGGCGCTCGTCTTTTTTAATTTGTGTTGTATTCAACTGTGCGTTGCCGATAGTAAAACTGGTATAGCTTAATCCATGACCAAATGGAAAAAGAGGTTCGGCTGTCATGTAGCGGTAAGTCCTTCCTTTCATGGAGTAGTCTTCAAAGTCTGCCAACTGCGTTGTGTCTTTGTAAAAAGTGATGGGAAGTTTTCCGGAAGGATTGTAATCACCAAACAACACATCCGCAACAGCCTGCCCGCCGGATTCACCGCCATACCATGCT
>JAKQKY010000303.1 GCA_029560415.1 Bacteroidota bacterium
GATGATGGCATCTGCTTTCCTGGCAACGATCGATTGCAAAAATTGTATGAGCATCCTGTTGAGGCGGGGAAGTTCTTTTAAATATGATCCAACATGCACCTGTTGCGATACAATGATCTTACAAGATGATCCAGATAAAAAACTGGCAGCGATCAGGGAAACATTGAGATAATCTGATGTGCTGATGACGGCATCGGGTCGCTCTGCTTTAAGGTACCGCATCAGCGCTTTGGTATTTTTTATAAATGAAGGTGAATCCAATGGATTGGCATGTTGAAGATCGATCAGTTTCATACCATCTGGCAATTGTGCTAAAGTTGTCTCCACCACCGATGCAGCTACGATCTGCACATCGATTCCTTTTTCAAAAAAAGCATTGGCAATATTGAGAAAGGCTCGCTCTGCCCCACCGGTAGACAGGTAGGGAGTTACAAAGCCGATCTTCAAAGTCTTTTCCATACGCTTTAATCTTGTATAACGGGATCTGTAGATTTAAAAAATTGCCGCCAGTATTTTCGGGTAAACAGCAGTGTGAAAATCAGCGCTGTACTATAGGTGCACACATTGGCCATTGCAGCCCCGCGTGCTCCCCATTGTGCCGTTAAAAAATAATTGAATCCTATACTTACCACGATACAACAAACCGATAATAATAATATTCTTCTCTTTTCCTTGAAGTATAACAGGAACGAATAGAAGAAGTATACCATCGTCCAGATGAAATAACCAGCACAGAGAATAAATACATAGCTCAAAGCCGGGTGATACTTTTCATTAATAAAATACCGGTAAGCCAACGGCGTGAAAACCATAACGGCCAATGCGCCGGCCAGCATGATGCCTGCATAAAGCCTGAACAGTTTTTTGATGGCCATGTAATCTGGTTGTTTTGAAGACAGTTGTTTATAGATCTTTGGAAAGATATATTGTATCAATGCCGATGACAGTACGATGATGATGGATGCAAAGGTTGCCGCGATGCTGTACACACCAACCGTTTCGTTATTGTCATTTGTAAATCCCGACAGGAAGAAACGATCAGATGAGCCCATACAAAAAATGCTGATCTGCATGGCAATGATGGGAACGGCATATACGAGCTCATTGTATACATATTCTCTTTTTATGCGGCCAAACAAGTAACCCATTTTTCGCAGGTACCAGTAACCATATACGCCCACTACACTGTAAGCCGCCAGGATACCCGCCACACGGCCCTGCCAGCGCCATGCACAGAACACCACCAATACAAACGACAAACCAAGCTCGAGGAATATCTTGTACATATTGGCTTTAAAATACACATTGGGTTGTTGATTATTTCTTACCAGTCCCAGGAATTGTTCATTGCAAAATGTAAGAAATGTGATCAATGGGATCAGCCAGCAGAACATCACCGGGAAACCATATTGCTGTTGAAGCTGCTCCCGAAAAAGAAACAATCCCGTCATGGCCAGGATCATAACGGTAATGGACATGGCAAAACCGGTCGTGAAAAAATCCCGGAACTCCGTTTTGGGCATCTTAAAAAAATCGGCGCCGGTTGATTGAATGATCCCCATCGAAAGGAAGGGCATCAGGAACAGCATGCTGGTACTGAATAAACTCAGCAATCCATTTTCGCCGGGAGAAATATACAGTGGGTTTGTGAAGACAAATAAGAGTAAAAAGGATACGCCTTTTGCAAAAAAATTGGTGAAAGTATATATGCCGATCGACCTGGTATCAGGACTTTTTAGGAACCCGGTAAATTTATTTACGATCGTCATGGTATTTATAACGCCTGGAAGCTACCTGGCATTGCTTTTAAACAGGATTGGTTGGTTTTTTACCCTTTACAACGGCAGCCCTGAATTTACCATCCTGCACATATCCTCCCCAAACAGCCGTCATGCCATATTTTTTGAACCAGTTTTCTACCGTTTTGATGCGCTGGGGCTGATCGTATTGCGGACTGAACATATCAAAGGTATCTAACACAACAAGCTCCCTCAGTTGTTCTTTTGGAAGTCCTGATGGTAAAGTACCATCAATATCAACTACCGGCAAAAACCGATTCACGATCTTCCCGAGGCCGATCTTTGAAAAGAACCTATAAAGTCCAATCAGCCTGTCGGCATTTCGGTTTATTTTTTCAAACAGTTGCTGGTGATTCATTTTTTTTGTGAATGGACGCAGGAGATATTTGGCGTGGATCTTCGTCCACCAGCCATTGATCGGGTAAAAATCAACCACAACTTCAGCGCCGGGTTTGGCCATATCGAGCAGCGATTTTACCGATTTCTCTACATCGGGTGTATGTTGCAATACACCAAAACAAAAAACTTTGTCGAACTGCGCTGCTGCAAAAGGCATTTCGTATATGCTTGCCTGGTAGAGATGCAGTCTTTCGTTTGGACCGTTGTTCCTGTAATTGGCTTCCACTGCATTGGAATAATCCACGCTGAAGAGGTTTGCTTTGGTATGATCTAAAACGATCTGTGAGAATCTGCCGGCGCCCGAACCTACTTCCAATACATTTTTCCCGGTAAGGTCTTCTTTATCCCATCCGGTTTGTGCAAAAAAGCGATTGCGGCTTACCTGCGAGTCGGAACTTTTATCGATCTGGGTCTTGGTGAATTTATTCCATTGATAGCCGAAGTTTTCGGTATAATTATCATCTTCCACAAACCTGTATGCGCCGGCCTTCCATGGGAAAATTCGCCCCTTGCGATCGCGTAAGGCACCTTCCACAGGCTCCAAAGGTTCTTGATTAAAAGGATTTACCAGGTTTATTGTCGTCATGGGATGTTTTGGTCATGCTAATATAAAACACATTGGTACATCAGCATTTTTTGGCATATCATTTATGTATGCAGGCCGAAACGGTCGGTTCCTAAACGTAAAAGAAGGGATCTTGTTATACGAAAGGCTGTTTATTCAATGATTTTTTTGAGGTATTGTCCATACCCGCTTTTGCTAAGCTGTATCGAAAGCTTTTCGAGTTGTTCCCGGCTGATATACCCCATGCGCCAGGCGATCTCCTCGGGGCAGCCGATCTTAAGCCCCTGCCTTTTTTCGATCACGCGTACATACTCGCTGGCATCATTGAGAGAATCGAAGGTGCCGGTATCCAGCCAGGCAAAGCCACGATCGAGTAACACCACTTTTAATTGTCTATCCTGCATATATACTTTATTCACATCTGTGATCTCATATTCTCCCCGTACACTGGGCTGAATATTTTTGGCGATGTTCACCACTTCATTGTTGTAAAAGTACAATCCCGGCACTGCGTAATGACTTTTGGGAACCGCTGGTTTTTCTTCTATACTAAGCGCATTCAAATCTGCATCAAATTCCACCACCCCATAACGTTCCGGATCACTCACCGGGTAAGCGAAAATAACAGCACCTGTTGGATCAACGGCATTTTGCAGCAATTTGCTGAACCCACTGCCATAAAAAATATTATCACCGAGGACAAGTGCTACCGAATCGTTCCCGATGAATTTTTCACCAATCACAAATGCCTGCGCAAGACCATTGGGCACTTCCTGTTTTTCATAAACGATGTTACAGCCCCACTGACTACCGTTGCCGAGTAAACGCATAAATTGCTGCTGGTCTTCGGGGGTAGTAATGATGAGTATATCTTTGATGCCTGCCAGCATCAATGTGCTCAACGGGTAATAGATCATGGGTTTATCGTAGATGGGCATTAATTGTTTGCTGATTCCCATGGTGATGGGATATAGCCTAGTTCCCGATCCGCCTGCCAGTATGATTCCTTTCATTATCGTTTATGGTATTGCTGTTCGTAATAATTTTTATACCCGCCACTGGTAACATGATCCAGCCATTCGCGGTTGTTTAGGTACCAGTCTATCGTTTTGGAAATACCTTCTTCAAACTGCAGCGATGGCAGCCAGCCCAATTCGTCTTTCAGTTTGGTTGCGTCTATTGCATACCGCAGATCATGGCCGGCACGGTCTTTTACATAGGTGATCAGTTTCTCACTCTCCCCTTTTTCACGACCAAGTTTACTATCCATCTGCCGGCACAACTCTATTACCAGGGCAATATTCGTCCATTCATTATGCCCGCCAATATTATAAGTTTCGCCGATCTTACCCTGGTGAAATATCACATCAATGGCCCTCACATGATCTTCAACAAATAACCAATCGCGTACATTCTCACCTTTTCCATAAATGGGCAAAGGTTTTTGGTTGATGATATTGTGAATGCAAAGAGGAATCAGTTTTTCGGGGAAATGAAACGGACCGTAATTATTGGAACAATTTGAGATCTTAACAGGTAAATGATAAGTATGATAATAGGCCCGAACAAAATGATCGGAAGATGCTTTTGATGCTGAATACGGACTTCTTGGATCGTAAGAAGTTTCTTCGGTAAAGAACCCTGTATCACCTAATGAGCCATATACTTCATCGGTAGAAATATGGTAGAATACTTTTCCTTCCATTTGCCCTGCCCAGGCATCTTTTGCAGCCTGTAACAAAGAAACGGTACCAATTACATTTGTTTTTACAAATGCCAATGGGTCGGTGATCGATCGGTCAACATGGCTTTCTGCGGCGCAATGTAAAACCCCTGTAAAAGCGTATTGCCTGAAAAGTTCCTGTACAAGCAGCATGTCGGTAATGTCGCCTTTTACAAAAGTATAATTGGGCGCATCCTCCAGGTCTTTGAGATTTTCAAGATTACCGGCATAGGTGAGCGCATCCAGGTTTACGATCTTGTATTGCGGATACTTGTTTACAAATAGCCTGGTAAGGTGGGAGCCAATGAACCCGGCACCGCCTGTTATTAATATTGTCTGCATAATAGTATCGGTAAAAATACAAAAAGAAATCAAGCAGCCCAACCGGCTCTCTCCATTTATGCCGTATCAGAATCGGAATAACTGATGTACCAGTTCCTGATATCCTTTACAGTACTTTGCAATTTTTCATCAAATACACGGGCGCCCAGGTATAATTTCTGGGGGCGGAGTTTTTCGGGGAGCACATAATACCCGGAACTGCGGTAACAGGTATAATTAAAAGAATGGGGAAGGCACCAGGTAAGCACCACATCTACCTGTTGCTTTTTAAACATCCTGTTTGCAAAAGCCATCAGTGCTTTCCCGGCAGCAGGCTTGGATGGATCATAGATCAATTCCATGATATATCCAATGAGTCCATCGTGTTTATTCTTAATCGAAAAAACCACTACCCCGGCCAGTTCATCCTGTATGTAAATTCCATAGCGATAATAATGTTCGGCCGGCTTCTGTATAAATCGCCAGTTCATGTATGCCGCACTACGGTCTACACAAACATGCATCGACATCGAAGCTTTTTGCCAGATGGCTTCGTAATCCGATTCAAATGCCTGTATGGGTTTTATAATGCTATGGTCATTCGTGCTGTACGACAGCGGTGCATTGAACAGGTAATTGGTGCTCGAAAAATCTTTCTGCTTATTTCGGTTCAGGAATTTCTTTACAAAATAAAAATAATTGATCGGCTTTATAAGGAAGGGCGCTTCGCCAAATGAATTCCATTTCAGTTTTTTAAAAAAACCGGGAGCTGAATTTTCATTGGGAAAGCCATAGATCAATGCAAAACCATTGGCGAGTGCTTCATCAAATAACCTGTTGGCCAGTATCGTAAACAAACCTTTACCGCGATGATCCTCGTCGGTTATGGTATCAATCGATTGCATGGACTGTATTAATTGTCCATTGATGCGAAAATAAACCGGCAAAGCTGTATAAATGGCTGCAATGGTTTGCCCATGCATGGCATAATATATCTCGTTTGCTTTTACGAGGTTGTGCCGATGGATCCAATAAAGATTTTCAATATCCCTGTCGGTACCGTGTTTCTGAAAACAGACCCGGTAATTTTCCAGTTCCTTGTCATCGGCTATTCCCTTAATGATATCATATCCGCTATGTTGATTTTGCATCATAATTTCGTATTGTAAAAGCCGGGTGAGGTTTCCTTTGTACCCCTGCATACAACTGGTTCCTATTCGCGGAATTACCGTATTAAAAGGGATTTCAGTGCATTTCAAAGTTATACAAATGACCTAAAACGAAAAAAGTTTCTTTAATTATCAGCATAGGTTACATAGATTTACAGGCTGAACACAAGCATTGCAAAACGAAGAATGGATACTATAACGCGAATAAAACGGATACTGATCCACGAAAAGATTGATACAGATACACGGATGACACGGATGACGCGGAAGACACGGATAAAAGTTAATTAATAACTCAACATCCATGCAAAAAAATAACCAGGTTGTGTAAACGAAATCAGCCGCCCTGGAAACATATGCTACATGGAGAATTTAAGAGAACTCATATCACAAGGCGATTATTTTATTTTATTCGCTTATGCGATCCTCGGCTACTTCGGGGTAAAATATTTTTTCTTTCGGCACACTTCAAAGAATTTTAAAAAACTGCTGGCCATCTTCTTTACATTCAAGATCGCCTGTGCTGTGCTGATGACCTTGCTGATCATTTATTACTGGGGTGTTTCCGACAATGTAGCTTATTTCAACGAGGCCGGCAACATCACAAAACTTATCAAAAGAGATTTCTGGAACATCAGGTATTTTTTCCTGCCGGTAGAATATTATAAAGACAGGCTGGCGCTGGAACCCGACCTCATGACCAATACCAGCAATATCATTGGGCTGGAATCGAATTTCATCGTAGCAAAATTTTGCGCCCTGTTCTACCCACTTGCATTAGGAAAATACCTGCTGGTGAATTTCTTCTTTGCGCTCTTTGCCTGCGTGGGCCAGCTGAAAATGTATCTTGCTATCAGTAACCGGTACCCGCAGCAAAAGAAAAAGCTGGCCATCGGCATCCTGTTCATTCCAAACGTATTGCTTTATTCATCGTATATCAATAAAGAAACCCTTTGCATGGCTTTCATTGGTTTTGCGCTCTATTATTTTTACAGGATACAAAAAAGAGAAAAGATCGTACAGCACGGCTTCCTGCTGCTGCTGAACCTGTTACTCATTGGTATGGTAAAATATTATGTACTCGTTGCATTTGCTGCTGCGCTTTTGCTCGTGTACCTTTTGAAATTGATCTATTTCCTGTGGAAGAAATCGTTTTTTTCAAGAATATTCATCATCGTAACCCTGGTCGTTTCGGGATACTTCTTTTTTTCAAACCTCAGTTTCTTTGATAAATACATTGTTGATTTTGCCGATACCTCTAACCTCTTCCAGAAAGGATACAATGCCGATTACGGGGAAACCACCTCTTTTGAATTTGGTGAAATTGAAACAAGCTTTTCCGGGCTGTTGCAGAAAATGCCATTGGGTATCTTTACTACTTATTTCAGGCCGCAGCTTTGGGAAGTAAACAAACCGATCATGGTCATCAGTGCCCTAGAATCATTCATCATACTGGTTTTGCTGTGCTGGACATTGTTCATCAAACGAAAATATCTGCGCACTTTATTGAAGAAAGACGCCTTCTTAAATATCTCCTTGTATTATATACTGATATTTGGTGTGATCGTGGGACTCACCACGTTTAACTTCGGCACCCTGGTTCGTTACAAAATACCGGCCGTTCCCTTCCTGTTGGTATTCATCATCATGCTATCTACCTATGTACCGGAAGATAAAAAACAACTTAAGGAAAATCGCTAACCAGTTCTCTGTGAAACTCTGTGAATACCTCCTGTTCCTCTGTGGTTAAGAATTTCGAATTATCAACAAGCAATTAATATCAAGGAACTGAACACTCCACCTTTTACATTCAGTATTTTACATTT
>JAKQKY010000306.1 GCA_029560415.1 Bacteroidota bacterium
ACCCATTTATCTGCATGCTTACCGGCATACAATGGCTTGCCAGGTCGTTGAAGTACACCATGGAAAATAGCTTCAACTCCACATCGTTCCGCAGCTTTAACTACAAAATCATAATCACCCACACTAACCCCACCGGTTAATAGCACCAGGTTTGAATGAATTAGCGCTTTTTGTAAACAATTAATGAGTTCTTCAAGGTCATCACCTGCCTCATGTACCTGAACAGAACCTGCATGCAGCGATTTCAATGCAGCCATCAAGGCAAAAGAATTCGATTCAAATACTTTTCCATAAACCGGGGTAGTGCCGGGTTTTTGCAATTCATTCCCGGTAATGATAATGGAAATCGTTGGTTCGGGAAATATTTTCACCTGGCTGATGCCCAGCCCGGCCAGGAAACCAATAGCTCCTGCTGATAATAAAGTATTGGCCTTTACAGCCAGTGCTGCTTTTTGTATTTCGGTACCGGGTAAACGAACATTTGCGCCTTGGGTGAATTTATCATCTAAGATGGACAGTATCCCATTTTCAACCGATGTTTTTTCCTGCATTACAACGGTATCGGCTCCTTCGGGTAAGGGCGCTCCTGTAAAAATGCGCATAGCCGTTCCGGCTGGTAAGGCTGTAGGATGAGTGGCTCCTGCAGCCATTTCACCTGAAATGGATAGGATTGAATGTTTAATCCAATCGTTGTACCTAAATGCATATCCATCCATGGATGATTGGGCAAATGCAGGTATGTCAAAGTTCGAAAACAGGTCTTCTGCCAATATCTTCCCGGCTACATCTATTAAAGGTACACTAACCGGTAAGAGAGGAATCGTATGCTCCCTGATCAGTTCTTTAGCCTGTTTAACCGAAATCAAATCCTTGTTCATTTAACTTTTCGCTTTAGTATTCTCCTTACTCACTTTTTGCTTTTCACTTTTAACTTTTAACTTCTCCGTATTCACCTCTCCATTTTTACTCCTCCCCCTTATCCCCCAATCGTAATCATACTCCTATTATGTATAGCCTTAGCCTCGATCTGCTGAAAATCAGGCGGAAATTGTCCACCGAGGCTGGCTGCCTTCTGTAGGATATTCTGATGAATCAATGGCAAAACAGGTTGACCACTACGCCATGCCGTTAGCAGGTCGGTTTCCTGTTCAGAAAAAAGGCAGTTCTTCAGCTTACCATCGGCAGTTAATCGCAATCGGTTGCAATCCCCGCAAAAATTAGCACTCATGGTGGTGATCATGGCAAAAGTTCCGGCATGACCGGGCACCTGGAATTTTTTAGCAGTATCATGTTTTTCATCTGACAGGCGGGTATACGCATAAGATTTACCGATCACTTCAAGCATCTCTGCCATGGTAATTACTTTGTCGCTTTTCCAGTGATTGCCATCAAAAGGCATGAATTCGATAAAACGTACATGAATGGGACTATCTTTCGTCCAGGCTACAAAATCGAGGATCTCTTTATCATTGATCCCTTTCATCACCACTACGTTAAGTTTTACATGAAAGTTTTTATCGAGCAGCAATTGAATATTGTTCATCACTGTTTGAAACTGGTTGCGCCGGGTCAGCAGCATAAAGGTATCGGGCTGCAGGGTATCTAAACTGATGTTGAGCGATTGTATACATGCCTGTTGAAGAACATTTATAAATTCATGCACCCGGGTGCCATTGGTCGTTAGCGTTAGTTTCACCGGCAATTCAGATAAGGCAAGGATGATTTTGGCTGCATCTTTTCTTACCAGTGGTTCTCCGCCTGTGAGCCTGATCTTATCAACACCCTGTTCGACAAAAATTTTTGCCAGTTCATAGATCTCTTCCGGTTGCATTAGCTTTGAAGCGGGCGTAAACAGGTAATCTTCTTCAGGCATGCAATAAAAACAGCGGAGGTTGCAGTTATCGGTTAGCGATATACGCAGGTAATTGTGTATGCGGTTATGTGTATCAACAATCATGTTATATTCAATTTCACGGAGCTCGTTTTAAAAGCTGCCTGCCTGTTTTCATTAATGTCTGCATTGTCTGTGCATAAAGATATTATACATGGGTTGAATGGGGATTGTTTTTACAGGAATATATTCAGAATCGGAT
>JAKQKY010000327.1 GCA_029560415.1 Bacteroidota bacterium
AACATCGCTTTCATAAGCATACAATCGACTGTTATAATCATCTGTTTCAAAGTATTGCAGGCGAATATTGGCTGCAAAGGGCTTCATCATTGGTTTATAAAGCACATCGGCATAAATAGTAGCTCCCTGAGAAGCTGCCCCTGCCCTTTTATCAAACCAAACCAGCTCTACCCGGTTTCGAACAGTAAACTGGGGATTTATCTTATAATTCACCTGTAAACGCATGTTTTGTCTTGGCTGATATACAAGTGGGTTCAACACCTGCTCATCCGGGTTGTAGTTGATGGCTTTGGATTCCCGTTTAAAACGAGAATATATTTCCAGTTGTTTATTAGGCTTATAGGTAAGCTGAATGAAATAATCGGACCCGGTTGTTGGCGCATCTACCCTGAATTTCAGCCAGGGAAACTTATACATGTCCACATAGGCATCTACCTGCCATTGTGATCCCGGGCGGATGGTAATCCCGGAAAATAGCCCTTTTTCATTGGTTGGATAGGTACTTTCTGTAAAAGCGTTGGTATATAATGACTGGTATGCCCTTGAAATGTTTCTATACAGGAAGCTCATGTCTACATTATTGGACACACTGATCATCATTCCGTTGATAAAGGCAAATTTTTGCTCGCTGCTCATGGCTGCTTCACCAAAAAAATGCAAATTCCGGTAGGTGTAACTATAATCAGCACTGTAATTACCAAAATTTTTGCCGCTGATGGCGAAAAGGTTATATGGTTGAGGATCTTTAACAAGTGGTAATTTGAATTGATACTGGATGGCGTTCAGGCCGATGTGAATTTGATTCCAACGAAAGGCAAGGTTTCCTCCAAATGCGATTTGACGTTGAACACCCTTGTCGTCTATTTCATTTTTGGTACGGTGGTAACCCGACGTCTGCAAAGAACTGATGAACTCATCATTACTCTGAGAGGTATCTGCCACAAAATTGGCATCGATCTTCCGATAAGATCCAAATACGGTTGCCTGCCAGTTATTCTTACCTACAGTAATGCCCAATCCCCGATGAAAATTGATCTCACCCGCTGAGTTGTACGGACGTAAAACAGCTGATTGTCTTTTCAATGCAAGAATATCCGGGCCCTTTTTAAAAGCCAGGCTTTGCCATTGGGTAAGTCCCTGCCCCATGTTCACCGTAAAATCGCCAATAGCCAATGCCTTTACGATCCCCAGGTTTCGGATAAACAAATGTGCCGAGTAATAATCAAATCCCTGTTTCTGTGAGCCTTTGAAAAATTCTTCCCCGGCATCCTTTTCAGCTACGAGGCCATACTGAAGGAGGTTTTTATATACATATTTATACCTGACTAGCACTTTCTGCGGAGAACCAGGATAAAAACTGGTGGTAGTGGATGAATCCGCCAAGAAGCCCTTTGAGCGTTCTACCGTTTGGGTAACCCTTACCAATATTGAATGATCGCCGTTTTTGAGCCGGTCACCGATATCAGAAAGCATGTTTATTCCATTACCCAGGCTTATATATGGTAGTATCTTTTGTATCGTGCGCACATTCCAGCCTGGAACCGCCTGCAATTCCAGGAGATTGACCAATTTTCCCAAAACGGTACGGTATATAACCAGGTTCTCAATCTGGATAGGCGTAAGGACGATGAGTTCTTTTAACTGGAGTTCATCCGCCGTATTAATATTTACAGGATCTTTCTGGAACTGGATCATCTGTTGCAGGTAAGAATCATCTTCCGTTTCAAGGTCTTCATTATTCTCTGTT
>JAKQKY010000331.1 GCA_029560415.1 Bacteroidota bacterium
TGTTTAATTCTTGCCAATCGTGAATTACATTCGTGTTCACAAATCTTCAAACTACGATTTTACCATGATCCTGAATAAAGACACTGCCGATAAAAAATTGCGTCGAATGGCCCTGGAAGTTGCAGAACGAAATGATGAAACAGGCGAGATCATCCTTATCGGTATTCGCGAAAATGGAATTTTCATTGCCCGCAAAATGGCCATCTACCTGGCCGAAACATTCCCGGGAAAAATTGATGTGTTAGAGTTATGGATGGATAAGAAAAAGCCTTCAGAGATCAAATTAAGTAAGGACATGGATTTTAACCAAAAGACCATTCTCCTGGTGGATGATGTGGCCAATAGCGGCCGCACCATGATGTATGCGATGAAACCATTGCTGCAATTTCTTCCCAAACAGATACAAACACTGGCACTTGTAGAACGCACATACAAACAGTTCCCTGTAGCGGTTGATTATGTTGGTTTGTCGGTTGCCACTACACAACAGGAAACGATTGTTGTAGAAGTGAAGGATGGAGAGGTGGAGGGGGCGTGGGTGAAGTAGATGCTGGATGCTGGATGCTGGATACTGGATACTGGATACTGGATACTGGATACTGGATACTGGATACTGGATACTGGATACTGGATACTGGATTACGGAAATGCAATTTCGTGAAAACATTCTGCAAATGATACTACCTACTTTTAAAAATGAATCCAGTTCCATTTAAATTTTCCATTAGAAAGTTCAAGGGATGGAGTAGGGAATTTTAGAATATTTAAAACAGATAGTAGCATCTTGACGCCTTTTTTATTCGTCTTGATTTTGGTGAGATCTATATCGGGTGCCAGGTACCATTGACGGTAACGTTTAATATCGGGCCGGATAAAGTTTACTTGTCCATTTTTATCTTTTCCAACATTTTCATATCCTCCAAACATGCCCTCGGCACCGGTTCCTACCGAAACCTGTAACCAGGCGGGTATGCGTGAACGTGGGAATATGTTTTTCAGGCCCATGCTTAGCCAGTAGGTCTGACCGTTATAATCTTTCAAAAAACGCTCAGGGCTGCTTTTGCCAAAAACATCATCGCTGCGTTTGTTTAAAGAAGCATCATTGTAATGCTTTCGGTGAAACGACCATTTGAATTGAATGCGCTGCTCATCCCATACAAATTCCTGCCCGATGAGCATTCCGCTTCCAATAATGTTGGCGCCGATATCGGCCCAGCTCCATCCCCATTGGCTGCTGAATCCATCAAGGGTTTCAATGATGGTCTGGTAAGCAGCCCCACTCAAACCGCCGATCAGTATGCGCTTCTTTCGGTCAATGCCCGTCCACCGCCACATTTCCATACTTGCTTTTCCGGCCGCATAGGCACTATATGCATGCC
>JAKQKY010000332.1 GCA_029560415.1 Bacteroidota bacterium
TCACATGGGACATCGGTATGCATTCAAACACAATGATATTGAAGATTGCGAAAAACAACTGCAACGGGCAACCGAACTTGCTGCTAAGAATGGTGGTGGCATTTTGGTGATCACGGAAGGAGTTTTTGGAATGGATGGCGAACAAGGGATTTTAAAAGAGATCGTTGCATTGAAGAAAAAATATGAATTCAGGATACTGATCGATGATGCGCATGGATTTGGTTACATGGGCCCAACAGGCGCCGGCGCTGATGAAGCGCAGGGTTGCCAGGATGGTATCGACCTGTATTTTTCCACCTTTGTAAAAAGCATGGGCAGCATTGGGGCTTTCATCAGCGGACCAAAAGCCGTATTGAAATACCTGCGCTACAATACCCGTTCACAGATCTTTGCAAAGAGTCTTCCCCTCATGATCGTAGAAGGTATGTTGAAGCGTATGGAGATGGTGAAGACCATGCCCGAGCTTCGTGAAAAACTCTGGAGCAATGTAAAAAAATTACAGACCGGCTTAAAAGAAAGAGGATTTGATATTGGCCATACCAACTCTCCTGTTACACCAATTTATATGAAAGGTGATGTGCCGGAAGCTACGCAGATGGTGATGGACCTGAGAGAGAACTATCATATCTTCTGTTCTATCGTGGTGTACCCGGTGATACCAAAAGGCGATATCATCTACCGCATCATTCCTACATCGGCACATAATGATGAAGACATTGAACTAACCTTAAAGGCATTTGAAGAAACCAAGAAGAAACTGGATGCCGGCGCTTATAAAGCTGCGGAAATTCCGGATATGGCTGAAGTGATTTAAGGAGATTTAAAACAATATTTTTAAAAAGTTGAGGAGGTAGCTTCTCAACTTTTTTTATTTTGAAGTAGTACTACTTATACTTCAGCTGAAGACTTATAATATCTGCCGACAATCCATTGCTTCGCTTATAATGTCCGTAACGAATTTCAACAGCGCTCCATCTTTTTAAACCAAACAGTCCTTTTGGTGGTGCCCACCTGAATCCGGTTCCAAAGAACTGGCTGTGAAAAGCCGAGAGGTCGTAGTTGCTGCTATAATAAATATCGGTTTGATCGTGTTGCAGGTATGGCGCAAAAAAATCAATAGCGGTTTGACGGTAGTACCGATAAAAAGGAGATACGGAAACAAAGGGCGTTATCTTAAACACTGTTTCCAATTCAGCGGTATGTGCATTCAGGCCCCAGTCATCTTTATAAAAACGATACAAAGGTCTCAGGATGATTTGATCGCCGAGAAAATAACTCGCCCGGATGCCCAATGGAATTTTATACCTGGATGAAGGCAAGGTTTCCGTCCTCAGCAGATTATCTTTCAGATACACCCGGTGAAAGGGCAATCCCAGGAAACCATGCTGGTAAGTAAGATCGAGCAGCCAGCTGAGTTGCAACCGCTGGTTTAACACCTGTGAAAAAGAAAAGGACGTGCTGAAAGTTTTGCGGGACGACCAGGGATAATCGTATTGGTTGGGGGCCCCCGTTACACCGCCGGTAGAAGCATCCCGCAGTTCAATGGGCAGGATCATTTTTACCCAATCGATGTA
>JAKQKY010000333.1 GCA_029560415.1 Bacteroidota bacterium
TAAAGTTAGTCTGTATGGTAAATTTGCCTATCTTTCGTGTGGGTTCGGAATAGTGGTGGTAGATATGGTAAAAGAAGAGATCAATGATACCTGGTATATTGGACCTGATGGTTCGCAAATCAATGTTTACGATTTAACTGCCGACGATACCTATTTTTATGCGGCCACCCAGATGGGCATCTACAGGGCCGAAAAAAGCAATCCTTTTTTGGCTTATTACGGTTCGTGGGAAAAACTGTCTAACATTCCAGTTCCCAATGGTGCGTACAATGCTATTCAGTATTTCGATGGTTATTTATTGGCCAATAACCACAATCCTACTTATATAGACGATACGGTTTTTGTTTATGATTTTTCAATCGAACAATGGTCGAGGCTTAATGTTTTTAATTATCCCGACTGTTATCGTATGGGAATTTCAGAGGGGAAGGTTATATTGAGTTTCGAAGGGACATTGCATGTATATGACAAAGGGATGAAATTTTTGTTGGCTTCGTTTAATCCTTCGGGGTTGATATTGCATCCACGTGCCGGATGTTTCGACAAGGATGGATACCTGTGGATAGCCGACAATTCTTTAGGATTGGTGAAGACATGGGGTGAAGGATGGCATGGTGAGGCTTATTCACCCAATGGTCCTTTTTCGGCCAATGTATATGAAATGAAAATGAGAGAAAATGAACTTTGGGTAGCCAGTGGAGGACGAAAAAGTACTTGGGAAAATCTTTATATGACAGATGGACTCTATAATTACTCGGATGGGATATGGTATAATTTCAACAGTTCAAATGTAGCTGCCTTTGATAGCATATATGATATGGTTTGTTTGGCCATCGATCCATCCAATCCGAAGCACATTTATGCGGGTTCGTGGAGTAAAGGTTTAATGGAATTCAATAATAGAGAATTGGTTACTGTTTACAGCAAATACAACAGTCCTTTAGAAGGATTTGTAGCCGATCTGAACCGCGTTTTTATCAGCGGCTTGGCCTTCGATAGTAAAAATAACCTATGGGTTGCTAATAGTGGAGCTTCGTCAATACTGCATTGCCGGAAGCCCGATGGTAGTTGGCAGTCTTATAACTTAGGAGGGAATGCCAGCGGCTTAGATATTGGCGAAATGGTTATAGATGATTACGACCAGAAATGGATATTGATGCGTAAGGAACATTCTATACTCGTTTTCAATGAAACTATAACCGAAGGGAAACCATACAAAATTTTAGGTTCAGCTACAGGCGAAGGAGCAATCCCTGGTAATACGGTACTTTCTATTGCCGTTGACCTCGATGGAGAAATTTGGATTGGGACCGATGCTGGTGTAGCTGTTTTTTACAGTCCTGATGCGGTGTTTTCTGGTAATAATTTCGATGCCCAACGCATATTAGTCGAACAGGGAGGCTATGTGCAATATTTACTCGAAAATGAATCGGTTACTGCGATCACCGTCGATGGTGCCAACCGTAAGTGGATTGGTACCGACAAGGCGGGTGTTTTTCTACTTTCGGCCGATGGTACACAACAAATTTATCATTTTACCGAAGATAACAGCCCGTTGCTATCTAATTCTATAGCCGATATTGCCTTAGGCAAAGATGGAGAAGTATTTATTGGTACTTCTTTAGGAATAGTTGGTTTTAGAGGCGATAGTCCTTCGCCGGGAACTATACCCACCGAAGTTTATGCTTTCCCCAATCCTGTTCGTCCATCTTATGATGGGCCAATAGGCATTTCGGGGCTACCACAGAATGCCGATG
>JAKQKY010000349.1 GCA_029560415.1 Bacteroidota bacterium
GTTGCGGAAGCTAAGCACCTGCATCTGCTTGCTCACGATAATGCCTTTGTAGGTTTGCAACAGGTACACGTATCGGATACCCGTTGATTTATCTACATAGGAATTGGAAACGATCATGTTTTCCAGGTCATTGCTAACCAGGTTAAGGGCTTTCTGGTGTTTTTTAACCAGGTCCATGGCAGCATTTCTATCGGCATCTGTTACCTGTGCGGTTGCGAAACAAATGAAAAGAGATGCGATACATGCTAAGAGCAATTTTCTCATAAAAAGTTTTTAATAAATGATACGATGCGGGTGAGTTTCTTGAATGATACAACCTGACTATTCGTCGGGTATTTTGTGAATGGGTACCCGAAATAATGTCGAAAGCATTACAGGGAATGAGAATGTAGTCATGTTGTTTTGATAAAAGCAGTTTGAAAAATGGATGGGTTAAAGATGATGCGAAATGGCTCAAATGGGTATTAGAAATTCAGCTTCTTACCGGATAAAGCCGTCTAAATAGTAGGATTTTTTATATATAAGCAGGATTTTTTCGTCAGGTGGCTACCAAAATCGAGCTTGTTCATTTAGTAGCTCAAGGTTGTTCAACAAAAAGTTACTTATGTTTTTGACTATTAAGGATAACCTGATTTTTTACAATCACTTTCCAATCTGGATAATCATCCTGTCAAATAGCCAGCTACCGTTTGCAAGAATTGAAACTTTCAGCAATAGCAATTAACTGTACCAGGATCATAACAGCTCATATTAAACAAGTATTTCATATTTATATTCTGATTTGTATATTTACCGGCTATGCAAAGGGCGGGAACTTTTACTCTCTTATTGATTTTTTTCATTTTATTACGATCGGTACCGTCATTTTCCCAGGATAGCATTCCGGCAGAAAAAATCCGCATGCGGCAGATCTCGGTGGATGACGGGTTGTCGCAGGGATTCGTGTACGATGGCCTGCAGGATAAAGAAGGTTTTATGTGGTTTGCAACGATGGATGGATTAAATCGTTATGATGGGTATGGATTTAAGGTGTACAAGAATGACCCTGAGAATAAATACTCGCTACCCGAAAATTCGATCTACAGCCTGGCCGAAGATGATAAGGGAAACCTTTGGATCGGAACACTCAGGAAGGGACTCTATGTAATGGATAAACGCAGGGAACGTTTCTATAAAGTGCCGGTAAATTCACCTTTACTTCCAGATGAACATTATAATGTAAGAAGGCTCGCATGTGTTGACGATCGGCTTTACGTAAGTACCACTCAAGGAATGATCATTTTGAATACCGCAGCGCTGGAAAAACAGGTTTTAAATGAACAAATAGTAAAAAAACAAATACCCGTATTGCAATCCATTCCCATGGGCGAATCCTCAGACGCCATGCAAAAACAGGTAACCAGTAGTCATTCATTTTTCAATAGTTGTGAAAATAACAAACTCATCCTGGATCTATTTACACCTGATAAAACCCGAACCTCCTGGACAAAACATACGTTTACCGGAAAGGATTTTGGCTTTGCATCCATTGAATTACACGACAGATTTGTTCTCCTGGATTCAATCAACAGCCTGCTCATCATTCACGAACGTTATGTTTACCTATATAATATTTCGAGTAAACAGAGAATAACCCTTACAAAGACTGATATCACTGTACCGGATGGCATTTCTCTAATCAATAATAAGCTGTATGTATGTGGCAGAAATTCACTTTACGCCAAGCCGATATTATTCGAACTTGATCTAGATAGCTATCAATCAAGATTGATAGTGCCAACAAATGAGGGTCGTATTTTACAGGCAATGTTCCAGGATCGTACCGGCACCATTTGGTTTAGAACGGATACCGAAGGATTATTTCTGCTGAACAAACGATTAAGGGCATTCAAAAATGAATCCAATAATTTTGGCCGTTTTGTGTTAGGTACCGATAAAATGATCGTGAACGACAAAAAAGGAAACCTCCTTGAGTTTTCTACCGTTACAAGGACCTTTAAAAGGCTGGCGGATCAGAAAGACTTTAACAGGATCAGCAATACATTCAATTATTCATTCGAATTCAGAGATCATACCGGTCATATATGGAAACAGTTCAAATCGGATACAGGAAAAATATTGCTCGAGTATGATCCTTCCACTAAACAATTCAACATACATGATTGGGGTTTTGACTCACACGAACTAGTCTTTGAAGACCGTACAAACAAATTATGGATCGTTCACATGAGCGCTGACAGGTTAACCTGTTTTTTATCTTCTACCGATAAACAACATAACAGCATTGAACAAACCTATCGGTTTCCTGCAAGCCCGATATACCGCGATAGCCGGTTTTTAGCGGCGCATTACCAGGATGCCCGATCTGTTTTCTGGCTGGCAACCGATGTAGGTTTATTTGCTTTTGATCCGACGCAAACAAACAAAGAAAAAAACTGGAAGCAGTGGAAAAATATTCCGGGAGATAACAGCAGTTTGTCTGCCGATAACCTGATTTCCCTTTGTCCCGATCCACAACAACCCCAAAAATATTTGTGGCTGGGTACCCGGGGTTCGGGACTAAACCGGTTCGATATAACAACGGGTACCTGTATACGCTTTACCGAAAAAGACGGGTTGGCCAATAACGTGGTTTACTGCATCATTCCAGATGAGCTGGGTCATTTATGGATCAGCACAAACATGGGATTGAGTTGTTTTAGTTTACCGGGCAAATCAAATCCCAAAGGCAGCTTCAGAAATTTCACGGAAGAAGATGGCATTTGTGGAAACGAGTTTAATACGTTCGCCGGAAAAAAAATAGCCACCGGGGAGCTTTTTTTCCAGGGCGTAAAAGGAACCACCTGGTTTAAACCCGCTGAAGTGTTGCAGCTACAGCCACCGGTTCCCATTCAATTTATTTCACTGGCGGTGAACAATAAAACACTTCAATGGGAAAATGATTCCTCCGTTATCAATGGAAATATTTCCTATTGCAGGGAGGTTACGCTTTCCCATGACCAGAACATTTTTTCGCTGTCATTTTCGTCTATGGATTTCCGTAACCAGAAAGGAAAATTATACTCCTATTACCTGCAGGGATTTGAAAAAAGCTGGACAGAGCCTACTTCGCAACATACTGTGACCTACACCAATTTAAATCCCGGCACGTACACATTTCATGTAAAAGGCACAAATAGCGATGGAGTTTGGAACGAAAAAGGCAGCTCCATTAAGATCATCATTTTACCCGCCTGGTATCAAACCTGGTGGTTCAGGGCGTTGTTGGCACTGGTGATTGCCGGGGGCTTGTATGGCCTGTATCGGTTCAGGGTAGGGCAACTATTGAAAATGGCCACCTTACGTAACCGGATCGCCAGCGACCTGCATGATGAGATCGGCAGCACACTCAGCAGCATTTCACTCTATGGCGAATCGGCTAAAAAGATGATGCCCGATAATGAAGCAGCGGGAAAAGTATTAACCAAAATAAACGATAGCACAGCCGAAATGATGGAAGCCATGAGCGATATTGTTTGGGCAGTGAATACCCATAATGATCGTTTCGATAACCT
>JAKQKY010000009.1 GCA_029560415.1 Bacteroidota bacterium
TATATTGAGTAAATTGTAAAAAAGAAGATTTGAGCCGATTGAGTAAAAAAATACTAACCTTTTCTTTATTATGCAGCTTGTTAATTTTAGCTGTCACGGTGAAGGCACAAATGGATTTTGTTGAAAACAAAGGTCAGTGGCACCGCAATGTTAACTATCGTAACGATTTTTCCAATGGATCTTTCTTTCTTGAAAAGGCAGGGTTTACCGTATTGCTTCACAATGCCGAAGAAATGGAAACTTTATCAGGATTTATTCACGGGCACAAACCCACGGAAAAGCCTCTTAGTAATTTTACCCTGCATTCATTTGCCTATAAAGTAGTTTTTTCGGGAGCAAGCCCTCTTGCAGCCCCGGTTCCTGAAAAAGTGCAAACCACTTACAATAATTATTTTATTGGAAACGACCCTTCTGCCTGGGCTTCACATTGCAGGGTGTACCAGGCCATCACCTACAAAAATGTTTATCCAAACATTGATGTACGGTATTACAGTGATGCCGGCAGGTTGAAGTATGATATCATTGTTCGCCCGGGAGGCAATGTTTCGTCTATTGCCATGCGTTATGATGGCCCTACCGAATTGTCTGTAAAAAATAAAGAACTGATCATTAAAACGCCTGTGGGTGAAGTAAAGGAACTGGATCCATATAGTTACCAGCCTCAAAATAATACACGCAAAACAATCAATTGTAAATATGTAGTCAGGGATAACCTGGTGACTTTCCAGGTGGGTAATTACGATTCACGCGAAACGCTCGTCATTGATCCATCTGTGATCTTCTCTTCCTTTACAGGAAGTTCAGCCGACAATTGGGGATATACAGCAACACCCGGGGCCGACGGAAGTTTTTATGCAGGTGGTGTTGTTTTCGCTTCTGCAAATAGTTCCGATACTTACCCGGTTTCTCCCGGGGCTTACCAGGTAAGCTTTGGCGGGGGCCCTTTTGAAGATAATCTCAGTCCTTATGATGTTGGAATTTTCAAATTTTCGCCCGATGGCCGGGACCGGGTTTATGCAACTTACCTGGGAGGTAACGGTAACGAACAACCGCATAGTATGATTGTAGATGCACAGGGTAACCTCGTTGTTGCCGGCCGTACCAATACCCGCCGTTTCCCTGGAACCACTACGGTTTTTGGTCCTGGCATCAGTGGTATTGCGGGGAATTACGACATTTTTGTCACCAAGTTCAATGCCAACGGTACGGCACTCATTGGTTCTGTTCAGGTAGGCGGTTCGGCCGATGATGGGGTAAATATCAGGCCAAAATACAGGACACCAAAAGGCTCCGACCGTCTTCGCAGGAATTATGGCGATGATGCCAGGAGCGAAGTGATCATCGATGGCAACAATAATATCATTCTCGTTTCCTGCACCCAATCAAACAACTTTTATGAAAAAGGTACTTCCCTGAATACACCGGCAGGTAGTGCCGGCAACCAGGATGGTGTTGTGCTGAAATTCAATGCCAATCTCAATAATATTTTATTCAGCAGTTACTTTGGAGGTTCGGGCGATGATGCCTGTTTTGTTACAAGCATCAATCCTTCTAATGGCCACATATATATCGGCGGGGCCACCAGTAGTTCAAACCTGCCGGGCGACACAAATGGAACCATATATTCTACAAACCAGGGCGGTCCTGCAACCCCGGGTAATGGTCCAATAGATGGTTTTGTAACCGATCTGTTACCCGATTTGTCGGGCATTCAAAAAACAACTTACATCGGTACCACGGGAGTTGACCTGGTGTATGGTCTCAAATTTGATAAAAAAGGTTTTCCATACATTACGGGTACAACAACCAGTTCAAACTGGCCCATCCTGAATGTTTTGTTCAGCAATCCAGGCAGCAGCCAGTTCATCGTAAAACTGAAACCCGATCTTTCCGCTTTTGTATATTCAACCGTATTTGGTACCGGTTCTTCAAATCCCAATATTTCCCCTATCGCTTTTTTGGTAGACAGGTGCGAAAATGTATATGTAACTGGCTGGGGCGGCGGAATCAATGTATCAGATGATTATCAAACCGGCAATACCTTCGGCTTACCCGAAAGAGATCCCATCCCCAATATACCTGCGCCTGATGGAAGAGATTTTTTCTTTTTTGTATTACAAAAAAATGCACAATCGCAATTATTTGGATCGCATTTTGGACAGAACGGCGGGCTAGGCGACCATGTAGATGGTGGTACAAGCAGGTTCGACAATAACGGCGTGATTTACCAGGCCATGTGTGCCAACTGTAGCGGGAGGGGCACGTTTACCTTTCCAACTTCACCAGGAGCATGGGCCAGGGAAAATGGCAGTAGCATCTGTAATGAAGCTGCAGTTAAGATCCATATGGATTATGCCGGTGTTGGAGCAGGATTACAAACCATTATTGATGGCGTTAAAAACGATACCTCCGGTTGTGTTCCCTTTACCGTTGTATTCAGGGATACATTATTATTGGGAAAGAAATTTTACTGGGATTTTGGTGACAATTCACCCATCGTGGTTACCACCAGTTTCGACACTTCTCATACTTATACCGTACCAGGCAGATACCGGGTAATGCTGATCTCAGAAGACATTGGTACATGCAACGAAAGAGATACAGCCTATGTTTATATCAGGGCGGGGAACAATGTTGCCAAACTTGATTTTAATGCGATAAAAGATGTACCATGCACAAGTATTTCCTATAAATTTCATAATACTTCAATTGCTGTAAATCCATCTTTCTTTGCTAACCAGGTATTTGAATGGGATTTTGGCGATGGATCACAACCTGTACTCGCGGCCCTCAATCCGCCGGTACCGCATACATTCCCTGCCGAAGGAGATTATGTGATCACACTAACGTTAAGGGATACCAACTTTTGTAATACACCATTGGTGCTCACCCGAACATTAAGGGTTTACTCCCTGGTAAAAGCGGCCTTCACTACACCACCGGTTGGCTGTGTTAAATACAATGCACAGTTTACTTTTACAACAGGCAGCGGCGCTACTGATTTTTTCTGGGAATTCGGCGATGGAACTTTTTCTACCGATTCTACCAATGCCAATCCAACCCATTTATACGAATTGCCGGGTACCTATAATGTAAGGCTGATCGTTCGGGATACATCTACCTGTAACAAGGTTGATACCTCGGCATATTTCTCGATCTATGTGTCCCCGAGGCCGACCGCTAAATTTGACTGGAGTCCGAATCCGCCTTTACAGAATACAGCAACACAGTTCACCAACCTTTCATCTGGTGCAACCAGGTACCTGTGGAGTTTTAATGATCCTGACGAAGGAGGCTCTTCTACTGAAACAAATCCAACTTATTTGTACAATTCAACCGGTACATATTTCGCACAACTGGTAGCATATAACCCGGAAAATTGTACCGATACTTTTGTACTGGCCGTGAATACACTAATCCTGCCTTTACTGGATGTACCAAATGCATTTACTCCTGGCCGGTTTGGCGAGAACGGATACGTGTCGGTAGTTGGATTTGGTATCCGTAAAATGGATTGGCGCATATATAACCGATGGGGACAGATGTTATACAGAACCACCAGCAGGAAGCAATCCTGGGATGGTACATACAAAGGAAAACTGCAACCGATGGATGTGTATTCCTACACCCTGGATGTAGAATTTTCTGATGGGAAAAAATACAGGAAAACGGGCGATATTACTTTATTGAGATAACTTACATTAAACACCTGACTGATAAAATAGTGAAAAAGGATAACAACATAAAACCCCGGGTTCTGCAAGGCAACTGCATGGCCATGCGGCGTACCTGTTATTTGATCATGGTGTTGTTACTATCGGTTCCGGCTAGCCGCCTATTGGCACAGGATCTTCACTTTTCGCAATTTTTCAATTCGCCACTTACCACCAACCCGGCCAATACCGGATTTATTCCTGATGCAGATTATCGCCTGGGAGTACATTTCCGCAACCAGTACAGCAATATCATGTCGTCGCCATATAAAACTTTTAGTGCTTTCGGCGATGCACAATTATTCAGGGATAAGATCGAAAATGGATGGATGGGTATTGGTGCCCTGATCCTGAGCGATGTGGCAGGTAGCGGAAGCCTTCGATCTACAAAAGTATATGGTTCTGTTGCCTATCACCAGATGCTCGGCAACAGCAGCTTATTAAGTGCAGGCTTTAACCTGGGCTGGGCCAATAAACGAATCGATCCCACAAACCTGAAATTTCCCGATCAGTTTGATGGTAAATTTTTCAACAATACATTGCCTACTTCTGTTGTGCTTAATAATACAAACGTGAGTTATTTCGATATGCAGGCCGGGCTAAATTATGCATATTTTCCACAGGAGAATGTGTACATCAATGCGGGGTATTCCATCCACCATGTAAATAAACCCAGGGAAACTTTTTTCACCGATGATGCCATCGATGCCACCATTCCCATGAGGCATATCGGGTTTATCAATGCCATCCTGAAAGTGAATCCCAGGGTGATCATTAATCCGAATATTTATTATACCAACCAGGCAAGGGCCAGCGAACTGGTGCTTGGGTTGAATGCGAATTATAATTTATCCGAATTCGGGGAAAAGCAACTTGTTGTGGGGCTTTATTACCGTAATCGCGATGCTGCTATACCAATGATCGGCTTCCAGATCAATAACGTGAAATTTACATTCAGCTATGATGCTACCATGTCATCACTGAAAAATTTCAATAATTACCGCGGAGCCAGCGAGTTTAACCTGATCAAAAACGGTTTCTATCCTGATAATGTAGACAGGCAATCTCTTTGTCCTACATTTTAAGGTGACAGCACTTTTTTCCCGATTTTTGCATAAATAAACCTGTACATGCCTGTTACCGAAGAAGCGAAAAGATTATTCCTAAGTCACCTGGATGCATTTAAAAAAATTACCGGTGATGCATACGTGCTAACCGATGAGGAAAGTCTGCATCACTATGCTCATGATGAAACAGAAAACCTCCTGTTTTTACCCGATATCGTTATCAAGCCACGTTCTGTTGAAGAGATCAGTGAGATCATGAAGATCTGCAATCAATACCGCATACCCGTCACTCCCCGTGGAGCAGGAACTGGTTTAAGTGGCGGCGCTTTACCACACAAAGGAGGGGTGTTGATCTCTTTTGAAAGAATGAACAGCATCCTGCATATTGATGAACGCAACCTTCAGGTGATCACTGAGCCAGGCGTGATAACAGAAGTTTTACAGATGGCAGTGCGGGAAAAGGGATTGTTTTACCCGCCCGATCCCAGTAGTCGCGGAAGTTGTTTTATTGGTGGTAATATAGCAGAGAACAGTGGTGGGCCGAAAGCAGTGAAATACGGCGTGGTGAAGGATTATGTACTGAACCTGGAAGTAGTGTTGGCCGATGGTAGTATCATCTGGACTGGTGCAAATGTATTAAAGAACTCAACCGGTTATAACCTTACGCAATTGATGGTTGGCAGCGAAGGAACCCTGGGGCTCGTAACTAAGATCGTGTTGAAACTGTTGCCGCATCCAAAGCATGACTTGCTGATGCTGGTTCCCTTTAACGACCTTGAAAAAGCCGGGGCCGCGGTAAGCGCCATATTCAGGGCGGGATTTACGCCAAGTGCACTTGAGTTGGTAGAGATCGATGCATTGAAGATTGTAAGCCGTTTTGTAGATAGTACAGTCGTTCCCGTTAGTGATGAGATGGCAGCTCACCTGATCATAGAAGTAGACGGCAATCACCCCGAAACACTTATGGCCGAAATGGAAGCCATTGCAGCATTGCTGGCCGATTTTGATTGCGGGGAGATATTTTTTGCCGACGATGCACAACAGAAAGCCGAGTTGTGGAAACTGCGCAGGAGAGTGGCAGAAGCAGTTAAACTTAATGGTTATACCATTGAAGAGGATACTGTGGTGCCAAGGGCAGAATTGCCGGCGCTGATACATGGAGTAAAGGCTTTGGGACTTGAGTATGATTTCAAAGTGGTATGTTATGGCCACGCCGGTGATGGCAATCTTCATATACGCATTAAAAAGGAAGGCAGCATTTACAGTCTTAACAATCCAGCGGTGATCCCGGCATTAAAAGCATTGTTTGCATTGGTGAAATCACTTGGTGGCACCATCAGTGGTGAACATGGCATTGGACTTATTCAAAAGGAATATATGGATATCGTGTATACAAACGCAGGCCTGGAAGTAATGCGTGGGATCAAAAGAGCATTTGACCCGAACAATATACTGAACGCAGGAAAAATATTTGACCTTGAAAAATAAAAAACATTTCGTTAGTATGAAAAAGATATTTTGTTTAATACTGGTTTCTACTATTTCATTTGCAACCATTGCACAGGATGAGGACGAAGAAAAGAAAGGTGGAATTAAGAAAGAAAACTTTTTTACCGGTGGCACCTTGAATCTGTCATTCGGCAACCAGTTTACATCTTTGGGAATCAGCCCTTTCTTTGGCTACAGCATCAATCGATTCGTGGATGTTGCCGCTACCGTGGGAATCAATTATATTTCACAACGCGATTGGGATGTCTGGGATGATAAACTGAAACAAACAGTTTATGGGCCTGGCGCTTTTGTAAGATTATTCCCGGTTAAATTCCTGTTTGCCCAGGCACAGTATGAATTTAATTTTATCCGCTATAAATATGTTTTTCCTTCCAGTTACGGCCTTCCCAGCGAACGCTATAGGTTTGATGCACATAGCCTGCTGGTGGGCGGCGGATTTGCGGGTGGCCGCGACCGTGATAACAATTCCTTTTATTATGTTTCTATTCTTTGGGACGTAGCCAAGTCACCTAATTCACCTTATCTTGATAATTTCAACCGTGCCGTTCCAATCATTCGTGCAGGATACAATATTGCTTTGTTCCAGGGACGTAGATAAGGCTTACAGGTATTGCAACAGATCGGCAGGTTTTGTTAGAATTGTCATGTTTTCCTGCGGATGATCGTACAGGAAATTTTCATCATGCATTTTTGTAATATGAGCGATAAGGTGATCATAAAAACCGCCTGTATTCATAAAAAAGATCTGCTTGTCATGAATATTTAACTGGTTCCAGGTAAGCATTTCAAATACTTCATCAAGGGTTCCATAACCGCCTGGTAAAATGATAGCAGCATCGCATTTTTCATACAATAGTCCTTTTCGTATATGCATACTGTCAACCACCAGCAGTTCAGTTAACCCTTCATGCTGGTGTTCCCAATCTTTAAGCACCTGGGGAATGATGCCCGTTACCGAACCTTTTTTTTCGAGGACCGCGTTTGCCACCGCAGCCATCAATCCTTTGTTGCCTCCACCATAAATAAGGGTTATTTTTTTATCGGCCAGGATATGTCCAATCTCTTTACTATGGATTTCAAACAAAGGATTGTTTCCACTTTTACTTCCGCAAAACACTGCGATGGATCGTATGGCCATAAAGCGATTTTGAAGCAAAGGGAATGCAAATTTGATTATCTTCAAAAATATTTCAGGGAAATAATTATTAATAAAAATAATATCTATGTCAGCCGGCTTATTATTCTCTTTTGTAATCGGGTATTTTGTCTTACTGCTGGCCGTAGCCTGGTACACATCAAGGGGCTCTAACAACGAATCTTTCTTTATAGGTAACCGGAAAAGCAACTGGATGTTGGTGGCCTTTGGCATGATAGGAACTTCCCTTAGTGGCGTAACGTTTGTAAGTGTACCGGGAAGTGTTGGCAGCAGCAATTTTTACTATTTCCAGATTGTGCTTGGTTACCTGCTTGGTTACATGGTGATCGCTTTTGTATTGCTTCCCTTGTATTACCGTATGAACCTCACCAGTATTTACACGTATCTCGAACGAAGATTTGGTGTTAATGCACATAAAGCCGGCGCATCATTCTTTATCCTGTCAAGGGCCGTAGGCGCTACCGCCCGACTTTACCTGGTGATCAATATTCTTCAACTATTCATTCTCGATAAACTGGGGATACCCTTTATTCTTACAACCTTTGTTATCCTGTTGATGATCCTGTTGTATACTTTTGAAGGCGGGGTGAAAACGATCATTTATACAGATACTTTGCAAACTTCGGGTATGCTTATCGGTTTGGTCGTGTGTATATTTTTTATCATTAAAGCGCTGGGAACCGATTTTTCCGGCGCATTGAGTATGATCACCGACAAAGGATACACGCAGATATTCAATACAGATGTCAAGGCGGGATCTTATTTCATGAAACATATTGTGGGAGGTATGTTCATCGCTATTGCCATGACAGGCCTCGACCAGGAAATGATGCAGAAGAATATCAGCGTTAAAAATTTACGTGATTCACAAAAGAATATGATGTCTTTTACGGCGGTACTCATGCTCGTGAATTTTTTATTCCTGTTCCTGGGAGGTATCCTCTACTTATATGCCAGTACCCAAGGGATCACAGCTGCGCCTGATGACCTGTTTCCCACCATTGCACTTAGTGATACTTTCAGTGGCAGTATCGGCGTATTATTTATCATCGCTTTGATTTCGGCACTCTTTCCCAGCGTGGATGGGGCCATAACTTCGTTGACATCCTGTTTCTGTATCGATATTCTCGGGTTAAATAAAAGCGAGGCATCTGAAAAGCAAAAGAAAAGAACCC
The DNA here is from genome assembly GCA_029560415.1 of Bacteroidota bacterium. GTDB lineage: Bacteria > Bacteroidota > Bacteroidia > Chitinophagales > Chitinophagaceae > Ferruginibacter. The sequence continues at coordinate 8,624 of JAKQKY010000009.1, forward strand.
GGCTGAAAGTGCATTTCAGTTTTGCAGTTTTGTTCTTTATCCTGGTGCTGGTTTTTAAGGCCATCAACGATAAACTTATCATCGACTTTATTTTGAAGTTTGCTGGCATCACCTACGGTCCGTTATTAGGATTGTTTGGTTTTGGCATTCTTACCAGGCGAGTATTAAATGAAAAATTGATCTGGACCGTTTGTATCATGGCGCCTTTACTGGCACTTGGTATTGATGTGCTCAGTAGCCCCGAATGGTATGAGAAAAAACTGCACATGGAGTTAGGATTACAATCTTTATCAACTTCATTGTTCAATGGATATAAGATTGGAAATGAACTGATCCTTATCAATGGCCTGTTAACCTTTACCGGGTTGTTAATCATTTCAAAAAAATCTGATCAAAAATAAACCTGCTATGGATTTCATTGATCAAAGAGCCGAAGCATATTCATCCAGATACACATCAAAAACGGGGGAGATATTGCATAAAAATGAACTGGAATCACTTGAAACGAACAGGCAGGTGCATATGATCAGTGGCCAGGTTCAGGGAAAGTTACTGGAGTTTTTAAGTTTGATGTTAAAACCGGGAAAAGTGCTCGAAATAGGCACGTTTACAGGGTTCAGTGCATTATGTCTTGAAAAAGGGTTGCAACCCGGCGGCACATTGCACACGATCGAATTAAGGGAAGAGGATGCCGCTTTTGCGGCCCGTTATTTTAAAAAAGCAGGTGTGGAAGATCGCATCCGATTGCATATCGGTAATGCCTTAGAGATCATTCCTCAATTGAATGAGCAATGGGACCTGGTTTTTATCGATGCTGATAAAGTGAATTATATTGAGTATTACGAATTAACTTTGCCTTCTTTAAAACCGGGAGGATGGATACTGGCCGATAATGTTTTGTTTCATGGCCAGGTATTGGAAGACGAAGTGAAGGGAAAAAATGCAAAAGCCATCCATGCATTTAATGAACATGTGGCTTCCGACAGCAGGGTAGAACAGGTGATGCTTACCGTAAGAGACGGATTAATGTTAATCAGAAAATTGCAGGAATGAAGAAAATAACCGTTTTGGCAGTACTATTTTTTTGCGGGGCTGTTGTTGCTGCACAAACGATTACCATCCAGGAATACATTGACACCTATAAAGATATGGCCATCCGTGAAATGCAACGGGTAGGCATACCCGCTTCTATAACCCTTGCACAGGGCATTCTCGAAACCGAAGCTGGTAACAGCGACCTGGTGAGGAGATCAAACAATCATTTTGGCATTAAGTGTAAAAGTTCCTGGACAGGTGAGAGTGTATATCACGATGATGATGAGCAAGGAGAGTGTTTTCGTAAATACAATAATGCTGAAGACAGCTACCGCGACCACAGTAATTTTTTAAGAGGGAGTGAACGCTATGCATTCCTTTTCAAACTGGACCCTTCCGACTATAAAGGATGGGCACGTGGTTTAAAAAAAGCGGGATATGCCACCAATCCGCGATACCCGGATATCCTGATCAGAAATATTGAGCAATACAACCTTCAGCAATACACCGCCATCGCCCTGGGAGAACAACCCACGCCTGATGCATCATCAGAAATAAAAGAGCAGAGATCTGCTGAGAATTCCGGATTGATCCCGGTATCCGCCGATAGCCTGGCTTTCAAGAAAGGGAAGACACAATTCAATGGATTGAAAGCTGTTTACGCAGCCCGGGGAACTTCCCTGCTGGTAATTGCTACCGCATACGAGGTCGCCCTTTCAAGACTCCTGGATTTCAATGATCTTAAAACCGATGGCTTGTTACCCGAAGACACATGGATTTACCTGGAAAAGAAACATAAACAAGGCAACCGGGATTTCTATATTACATTGAACAATGAAACAGTCCGTGAGATCGCCCAACTAAATGCAATCCAGCTTTCTTACCTGTTGCAATACAATTCCTTTGGCGAAGGGGATACATTAAAACCGGGAACAAAGGTTTTTCTAAGGCTTGTTTCTAAAGAAACGGTTCCTGTAAAAGCAGCAACCATTCAAACCCATGAAGTAAAATCAAAAGAAGGTCTCTATGCAATCTCGAAGAAATATAACGTTACGGTTGATGATTTGAAAGCATGGAATAAACTGGATTCTGAAAATCTGCGGGTTGGACAAACATTGATCATTTCTAAATAATACCATATGGCTGTAATACAAGTAAACGATAAAAAATTTCAACCTTACCTCACCGTGAGCCAGATCGATGTACAGATCAAAAGACTTGGGGCGCAGATCAACCAGGATTACCAGGGCAAACGTCCATTGTTCATTGCCATCCTAAATGGATCTTTCATGTTTGCGTCAGATCTTTTTAAAGAGCTGACCATTGATGCGGAGATATGTTTTATTAAGCTTGCTTCGTATAAGGGTACCCGTAGTACCGGCCATGTGATCACCTCAATTGGTCTGGATGAATCGCTGAAAGACAGGCATGTGATCATTGTAGAAGACATCGTAGACACAGGTAAAACTCTTAGTGAGTTCATGCCCCAACTGGCCGATCAACAGCCTGCATCCCTGCGTATAGCTGCCTTGCTGCACAAACCTGATGCATTGGTACACCCGTTAACGTTAGATTATGTTGGTTTTAATGTACCCAATAAATTTTTACTGGGTTTTGGTCTCGATTACGACGGGCTTGGTCGAAATCTCCCGGAAATATACCAGCTCGTTGGGGAAGAATAAATAACTATTAACAGAAATAGTTATTGAATTTTGAAAGAAATTGAGTATTTTGATTGATCATCTTCCTTGAAAAAACTGCTAACATACAGCGTACTCCTGTTATTTGCATCACATGCATCAGGGCAATATTATCTCCGGGGCGAAGTGAAAGATGAAAAGAATCAGCCCCTTTCCAATGCTAAAATTTATGTTCATTCTGCAAAGGCCGTGTATTACTCCGGCGCTTCTTATGGTAGTTTCGGTATAACCGTTAGAAATTTATTTGATTCCTTAACGGTAAGCCTCGATGGCTACGAATCAAAAACCATGCGGGTTAAAACAGATACCTGGCAGAACATCGTTTTAAAAATTTCCATCGCAGCTGCCAGTAAGAATAAACCTAAACTCATTTCTGTTACTACGGATCTTAAACAGTCGGCAAAAGTAAATTGGTTTACCGGCGATGAAACATATTTCCAGTTGGTAGAAAATGAATTTGTGAATGCTGCAGGCTTTCCCAATACCGGTTTTTCATTGAACGTGAATAAATCCTCTTATAGTAATGTGCGTCGCTTTTTAAATTCACAAAGCCCGGTACCTCCCGATGCGGTAAGAATTGAAGAGCTGATCAATTATTTCAACCTTCATTATAAGCAACCTCCCGATAAAGATGTTTTCAGTATCGAATCACAGGTTACATCATGTCCCTGGAACCAACAGGAGCAATTGCTTTTTTTAAATGTAAATGCCCGTAAGCTGGATCTTAATAAAGTGCCACCCAGCAATTTTGTTTTTCTCATCGATGTTTCGGGTAGCATGGACATGCCCAACAGGCTGCCTTTATTAAAAGCAGCCTTCCAGTTGTTTGTAAAAAATCTCCGGGTCATTGATACCGTTTCCATTGTGATGTATGGTGGTACGGTAGGCATATGGTTGCAGCCTACTTCCGGGGGCGATAAGGAAAAGATCATGCAATCCATTGAAGAGTTAACGGCTGCCGGCGATACACCGGGAGAATCAGCGATCAGGGCAGCGTATAAACTGGCCGAAAGTACTTTTATCAAAGGAGGGAATAACCGAGTGATACTGGCAACGGATGGCGATTTTAATGTAGGTGAAAATTCTGAAAAGGCTTTGGATGAACTCATAACCAAACAACGGCAAACCGGTGTATACCTCACTTGCCTGGGTGTTGGCATGGGAAATTTTAAAGATTCAAAACTACAGACATTGGCTAAAAAAGGCAATGGCAATTATGCATACCTCGACGACATCAACGAAGCGGAAAAAGTGCTCGTGAAAGAACTTACCCAAACCCTTTATGCAGTGGCCGATGATGTGTTTATGAATGTTAAATTCAACCCTGCCATGGTAAAACAATACAGGCTCATAGGCTTTGATAATAAAAAAGAAGCTTTAGCCGATAACAACAATGATCTCGAAGGAGGTGAGATCGGCAGCGGTAACAGTACACTGGCGATCTTTGAAATTGTTCCTACCCAACAAAACCTGCTCACTAAAAATACAAGCGTTACCGACGATATTGCCACACTTAACCTGAAGTACAGTCTTTGCAATGATACATCCAGTATTAGTATTGTTCATAAAGTAAAGAACAACTATCAGCATATAGATAGCGTAGATAAAGACCTGAAATTTGCTACAGCTGTTACCATGTTTGCGTTAAAACTAAAACAGTCGAAATACCTGAATGAAGCGGATTGGGAACAGATCAGCCAGGTTGCCAACTCCTCGGTCGACAAAAAAAATTACCTGCAGAATGAGTTCCTTACACTGGTGGAAAAAGGGCATAAGATCTACGAAGTAAAAAAGAAAAAAAAGAAGAAAGACTAAAGCCGGCAGAACGCCGGCTTTTTTTAATTGATATCTTTTGAAGTATTAGCTAAACATCTCTCTTACTTTATCAAAAAATGATTTATCGCTTTTTTCAGGTTTAGGTTCAAAGTTGGTGGAGTGGTTCATTTTTTCAAGCATGGTTTTTTCTTCTGCGCTTACATGTTGCGGAGTCCACACATTCACATGAATCAGCTGATCACCTTTTTCATAACTATTTACATGAGGGAATCCTTTTCCTTTGAGCCTGAAGATCTTTCCACTTTGTGTTCCCGCAGGGATCTTGATCTTAGCCCTGCCATCAATGGTTGGTACTTCAACCTGTGTACCAAACACTGCATCGGGGAAGGTTATGTGCAGGTCGAATGCTACGTTTAGGCCATCCCGTTGTAATTGCGGATGTGCTTCTTCTTCTATAAGTACGATCAGGTCGCCATTGCTTCCGCCACGTTCTCCGGCATTACCTTTTCCACTGATGCTTAGTTGCATCCCTTCCTGCACACCAGCCGGTATATCGATGGTTACGGTTTCTTCTCCATACACCCTGCCTTCTCCTTTACAATTTGTGCACTTACTCGTTACCGTTGTGCCTTCGCCACTGCAGGTAGGGCAGGTGGTAACAGTCTGCATTTGCCCAAGGAAAGTATTCTGTACACGCCTTACCTGTCCGCTGCCCTGGCAGGTACCACAGGTTTGTACACTGTTCTTGTCTTTCGCCCCACTGCCCTGGCAGGTGCTGCACTTAACATGTTTTTTAACCTTAATGGTCTTATTGGCACCACGGGCGATCTCTTCAAAATTCAGTTTTAATTTTACCCGTAAATTGCTTCCCCTGGTTCCGCGGCTCTGGCCGGTAGAACTCCTCCTGCCTCCGCCGAAAAAACTACCAAATGCATCATCGCCGAATATATCTCCAAACTGGCTGAAGATATCATCCATATTCATTCCTCCACCATTAAAGCCACCACCTCTTCCGGGACCGAAAGCATTGTGTCCAAAACGATCGTACTGGGCTTTCTTATCGGGATCATTTAAGATCTCGTAAGCCTCGGCAGCTTCTTTGAATTTATCTTCCGCAGCTTTATCACCTGGGTTGCGATCGGGGTGAAATTGCATAGCAACCTTCCGGTAGGCTTTCTTAATTTCATCCTGCGAAGCAGTTTTTGAAACACCGAGTATTTCGTAAAAATCTCTTTTCATACTATGAGATCCCTGTAAAGGGACGTTAGGCTTTATGCTTTTTTGTTGCTGTTTATTTTCCTACCACCACTTTGGCAAAACGAATGATCTTGTCGTTCAGGTAATATCCTTTTTCAAGTTCATCCACCACTTTGCCTTTCATTTTTTCACCCGCTTCAATTTCGGTAATGGCTTCATGTTTTTCAACATCAAATTCATTGCTGATGCTGTTCATGGCAGCCAATCCTTTTTGTTGAAGTATAGATCTGAGTTTACCGAATACAAGGCCAATGCCTTCCTTAACCTGTTGAATATCTTCGCTGTTTTTCATCTGCTTTTCTGCACGATCGCAGTCATCCAGCACTTCCAGCAAGGAAATGATGGTTTCTTTTCCGGCAGTCTGCATCAGTTCGATCCTTTCTTTGGATGTACGGCGCTTGTAATTGTCGAATTCAGCAAACAAGCGCAGGTATTTGTCTTTCTGTTCCTGCACTTCCTGCAATAATTTTTCTGTTTCAGGGTCATCAGATGATTCAGGATTGCTTAAATGGGTCTTACCCGGAATGTCAGCATCTGAATTTATGTCCATTGCTATGTTGTCTGTTTCGTGCATTTTTTTATCTTCCATATCTTGATCATTAAAAATGTGTGCAAAGGTACAATAGTCAAACATTCTGCCAATGCATGATTTGCAGTCATTTTGACATTAAAATAAATAAATGAGAGGTTGGAAGGAGCGTAGGGGAGCTTACTTGGCTACCTGGAACTTGCCGGATTCGAGAATCACACCATTTTTGTCCCTGAGCTGGTAAATGTAAATACCGCGGTAAAAGTCTTCCAGGTTGATATTGATCCTGGAGGGTATGCTTTTTACTTCATACACTTTTTTACCCATGAAATTAAATATAAGGAGGGAATAAGAATTGTCGTAGCCACGCTGGAAATCAAAATTGATCACCGATACGGCGGGGTTGGGATAGAACTTGATAAATTTTGCTATTGGATTGCCCTGGTCTGTGGCAGTTTTATTTTGAGCAAAAGATGTAAAAGTTATTCCAATCAGTAATATTAATATGAAAGTTATTTTTTTCAACAGGGTAAAAATAATAATTTCTTTTATATAGTTACCATTAAAGATACATAAATATATCTTAAATATAAATTTTTTTGGTCTTATTATAAAATATTGTAAATGATCGTGTTATACTGATAAACGCTCAAGTATTTTATTTATTGCATCAAAATCAGGAATATCCCCTGCACTTTCAAGGACTTCAGCATATTGTATAATCCCTTGTTTATCAATGATAAACGCAGATCTTTTGCTCACCCCTTTCATATTCATGTCGGTAAATGATGCGTAAATGGTATCATATTGCGTTGAAACCTCTTTATTGAAATCACTTAACAGGGGATAATTATATTGTTGTTCTTCTTTAAATTTTGCCAGGGTAAATACCGAATCAACCGAAATACCCAAAACCTGTACCTGTTCGTTTTCATAAATGGCGATATTATCCCTCACCGAACAAAGTTCTTTTGTACATACCCCGGTAAATGCCTGGGGAAAGAATAAAAGCAATACATTTTTTTTACCAGCGTAATCGGAGAGACTTACTTTGCTTTTATCTGAACTAAACAATGAAAACTCCGGAGCTTGTTGACCTATTTCAAACGACATATAATTTTTTTTGTGTAAATATAGATGATTCGATACTCCTAACACTTATTTAACCGATTAAGTTCGCCTGCTTATCCCGTAATTTTCATTTGATTTTACAGAATAAAAAAAGGCCCCGCCAAATGGCAGGGCCCTGTTATCCAAACAATCCATAAAAACAAAAATCTTACATTGTTAGCACAGGACTTTTGATAGGGGATTGCAGGGGGTATTAGAATTTTGGACAGCGAACAGCTTCTTTACTGCTGTTATACCTGTTTGCAAATTTTTGATATGTTAAGGATACTTCGAAACCACCACGACCTTTACTGCCCGGTTTAAGTTGCGAAATGTTTCCATCGTAACTAACGGCTACGGCTATGGGATTGCATTCGATCTTGGCAACCGGTATCAATGCGTCTTTCCAGCGTAAATACGCACCAGCGTGAAATGTATATTTCGGATTTTCAGAGTCATCGAGTTTCCATGAGTACAAAGCTCCTCCGATGGTTTCCTGGTAAGCACCCTGTGAAGTGTGATCTGCCTGCAGGGTGAAATAGGATATATCGGTCATACTCATCCTGATGCCCCCGGATATAACAAACTTTGGAGTCATCTCGGTATTGTTATCGCTGTAGAATGAAATGTTTTTTGCTTTATTGAAATGATGATATGCAAGGCCTGCGAAGAAATTATTATTCACATTTTCACCTACCTGGCTGTTGAAACTCATACCAACACTGGCATCGAGATAAGAATAGGAAGATTTAGAAAAATTTTCTCCATCCGATAATCCAGGATTATAACCTGTACCATCGTACTGGCTGTTGGTGGTAACCTTACTCCTGTCGATGCTACGTTGTACATATCCACCCATAAAGCCAAGGGACAGGTACATATTTTTATCGGCACTCAAAGATTTATGATAATTCACAGCGGGTAGGATATGCGTTGACGTTAATGCAACCGTGCCAGCTTTGTCGTATAATACTTGCGCACCCCAGGTAAGATAATCATCAGCGTTGCCAACCGCAACTTTAAATTCTCCGCTGAGTGAAGTTGTCTGGTAAGGAGTGGTTACACTATTCCATTGGGTACGGTAAACAGACTGAACGCGGACATCTCCGGAAAATAAACCTGCTAATGAAGGATTTCTGAGTAATGGCGTTTCGAATATCTGCGAAAAGTGAATATCCTGTGAGATCGCTTTTATCGCAAATGCCGGGGACAGCAATACGCATAAAGACAGTATATGTTTTTTCATGGGTTTGGATGGTGTTTTCATTGGTAAAGCGACATACTATAAACGTGGTTCTGGTTATTTTAGTATTAAAGCTTTACCGTTTTTTATTAAAAAATGTTGATTTATAGTTGCCTATTTGCAAAAGTCTTCTCATTCTTATCTCATCAGCATCACATTGCCTTTTTCTACCATGAGATTATTATTATCACATATAATTTCGATCATATAGACGAATACATCTGAATTTAATTGCTGACCCTTGTACCGTCCGTCCCAGCCAGCAGATTTATCATTGGCACTGAAATTATTTTTTTCATATACCACTTCACCCCACCGGTTAAAAATTCTCATGCTCCTGATGGTGAATAAACCTGACCCTCTTGGGTAAAATATTTCATTTACGCCATCGCCATTAGGTGAAAAAGTATTGGGGATGAAAACATTGTTTCCATTGCATATAACGTGAACGGTTAACTGATCCTTTGCCTGGCAACCACCTGCATTGCTCACTTCTACTGTATAGATGGTGGTTTCTTTTGGTTTTATGGTAATGTCGGGATAGGTGCTCCTGAAAATACTGCCCGTAGGTGACCAGTTTACCTGGTTTACATCGGAAGAGATCACTGGTTTCAGATCGAGCGCCTGGCCCACATTGACTGTTTTGTTTTCACCTGCTTCAACTGTAGGAACAGGAAATACTTTCACTGGTATGAAACCAGTATCGCGGAAGCATTTATCCCGGTCGGTGCCAATAACCCTGTAAACAACCGAATTGCCAGGAGTGGCCAACGGGTGAGAAATAAGGGCATTGTTCAAACCATCAGTAGGGCTCCATTCGTAACTGTAAGCACCGTTTGCAAATAAGTTTACCGATTTGCCAGCACAGATTGTAGCCTCGCCACTGCTGCGCATTTGAAAGGGATAAACAACTTTTACTTTTACTGAATCTTTGCCCTTACATCCGTGCAGGTCTGTACCTGTAACGGTATAGATGGTTGCTGAATCCGGCGTGGCTACCGGGTTGGCACACTGTATACAACTCAAGCCATTCGAAGGACTCCAGGTGTAACTTGTTGCACCTGTTGCATTGAGGGTTTTGCCATTTCCTTTGCAAATGCTGGTATCGGCTCCACTGTTGATGACCGGTATGGCATAAGACTGAACCTGTGTGAAAAGGGTATCAGTACAACCATTGCTATTGCTGACAATTAGTTGTACAGGGTATGTTCCAGCCTGTTCATATATAACCGGGTCCGGGTTCATTTGCGTGGATACATGTCCGTTACCAAGATCCCAATGCCAGCTGATGGATGATGTATCGGGTACGGTAATGCTTCCACCAAATTGAATGGTCAGGGGTGCACAACCATTGGTGGTTTGTGCGATGGAAGCCTGGGGAGAGGCAATGCTGCGGATCGGTATCGGGCTACGCAATGAATCCATGCAGCCAAATTGTGTGTAAACTTTTAATGTTGGATAGTACATTCCACTACCGTTATATTGATGAGACGGATTTTGAATATTGGATGTACCACCATCTGCAAAAGACCACTCGTACCTGTTAATTTGATCATTACTGGCTGAACTATTTGAAAATTGCACCAATCCACCATTACAGAATAAAGGATTGTTGAATTGGAATCCGGCTGTTACGCCAAGTACTTTTATCGTGTCGATGCCGGTTACCGGAACTATACAACCTGCGTCATTTCGTAAGATCAGTTTGGGCAGGTAAAAGCCACGGGATGTATAAGTATGAGATATCACCGAATCGTTTGTGGCGATCGTATTGCCATCATTAAAATCCCACAGAAGGGTAGTCCTGTTTTCGGTTACCGCTCTGAAATGAACGGTCAGGCTATCACAGCCATGTAAATTTCCATAAGTGAAAGTTCCTCGTGGCCCATTGACCGTTATCACCTGCTGTTTAACCGAACTGCAACCATTGGGACCCATGACAGTGAGTTTAGCAATGAAGCTGCCGGGTGTATTGTAAAAATGGGAAGGGTTTAATGCCTGCGATGAAGTGCCGTCTCCGAAATCCCAGCTCATGCTGCTGACGTTGCTCGACTGGTTGGTGAAATTTACGATCAATGGAGGGCAGGTACCAGCCGTATCACTAACCATAAAATTTGCAAACGGAGTAACGATCTTTATATAATTTGTCTTAGTGAGCGTGTCTGCACAACCGTTAGTATCCGACGTGATCAGCATAACCGTATATTCTCCGTCTGCAGTATACTGGTGAGCCGGGTTTTGAAGGGTACTGGTAGTTCCATCCCCAAAATGCCAAACATAACGTGGGCTTTCGCCTGTTGGATTAGAGTAAAAATGTATAGTTGTATTTGGGCAGGCGAGTGTATCGGGACTTCTGAATGCAGAAACCAGGTTGGCGATATTGATCATCCGTGGTTTGATTTTGGTTGTACTGCAACCGGCACTGTCTACAACGGTCAGGCTTACTGTGAATATTCCGGGTACCTGGTACATATGCTGGAATGGTCCTGCATGAAGGGTATCGGTTACACCATCTCCATAATTCCAGATCCAGGTATGGATGGAATTATTACCGTCGGATGTAGACCCGTCAGAATAATTAACAAGGCTGTTTCTACATGGTTTAAGATCATCGGCAGCAAAATCGGCAGTTGGGCCATTTACCCTGATCAACGCTGTTTTTACAAGGGTGTCTTTACAGCCCAATACATTCATCGTATATAATGTAATGGTGTAAAGGCCGGATTGCAGGTAAGCATGCTTGATCGTGGCTCCTGTTCCTGTTGTTCCATCTCCAAACGACCATTTACAGTAATATAAATTAGCAGGTACTTCTGCAAGCGCATTGAATGTTACGGAATCTCTTTTGCATACGATGCTATCAGATATGGAGAAATCAGTTCTTTCATCTACCACTCTTATTCGTAGAGATCTTACAAAATCACAGCCTGTAACGTTGTTCCATACACGAAGACTTATGCTATACAATCCCTGTGTTGCATACACATGTACAGGGCTTTGAAGATTCGATGTGGCACCGTCGCCAAAGGTCCAGCTCCATTGATCCGCACCGATAGAATGATCGGTGAACACTCGTTTCAATGGCTCGGTGCAATTGAATGATACGCCAAAACGTGCTACAGGCGGGGTAATGTAAATATAATTCACAAACCTGATCGTGTCGGTACATCCATTGTTCCATACCACCAGCGTAACGGTAAAGTAACCGGTATCCTGGTAAACGTGATCGGGATTTTGCTGAATAGATGCATCTCCGTCGCCGAAATCCCAGAGCCAGCGGTCAACGTTTCCTGTTGACAGGTCATAGAAACGAATCGGGTTTCGTGCGCATCCAAATCTACGGGGGGCATTGAAATTGGCATGTGGTTTATAACCAACCCGCACACTGTCAGTCACTGTTACGGAATCCATACATCCTGTAGAGGTTGTAATGATCAGCTGAACGTCGTAGGTGCCTGCAGTATAAACATGTGTTGGGCTTTGTTGATTTGATGAAGTGCCATCTCCGAAATTCCATAAATAAGATGTTACGGGATCGTTGGAAATGATTGCAGAGGTAAAATGCCAGGAAAATGGCGTGCATCCTTCTGCTGGCAGGTCGTTGATATAAGTATAAGGTAATTCGATGGATATGAAATCTTCCATCACCAGGCTATCTACACATCCATTGCTGTTGGTTGCTACTAACGTTACTGTATAGAAGCCGCTGTCGACATACGTATGTGATGGCGAGGCCAGCGTGGAGGTGCTGTTGTCGCCAAAGTTCCATTTATAAGAAACACCATTAACAGTTGTATTGGCGAACTGTACTGTAAAAGGTACTTTACAGGAAGTATTTCGGTTAACCGTAAAAGAAGGTATAGGTTTTGATATCACCTGGATTATCTTATACACCGTATCACGGCATTCACCGAAATTATTGATCAGGGTTACAAGGAATGGTCCCGTAGCGGTGTAGGTGATGGTAGGGTTTATTAAAGTTGACGTTTGACCATTACCAAAATTCCACGAACAACTAAGTGGAACGGGTAAGCTGGCATTCATAAAATTGATGGCCACATTTGCACAGGCAGTATCCGGTGCTGCAATAGAATCACGGCGTTGACCAACACTGATATTCCTGGTAATGGTATCTGTACAACCGATATTGTTTGTCGCGATCAAAGTAACCGGGTATATGCCGGGACCCGAATAAACATGGCCCGGATTAGCAAGGGAAGAGCTGATCCCGTCGCCAAATTCCCAATGATATTGAAGGGTTCCGCTGCCCGTAGATGTATTCTGGTAGTTTAACGAAAGTGTTGTAGAACCACAGGTACCGGTAGAATTTGTCTGGAATGCAGCATGTGCAAAACCCGTTACTTGCACATATTGATTACGGGTGAAAGTTTTAATACAACCAGAACTGTTCATGATACGAAGCGACACATTAAAATAACCTGTATTCAGGTATGTGTGTGATGGATTTTGCAGGTTAGATATGTTTCCATCACCAAAATCCCATTCCCATGACAGGATATTCCCGGTTCCTGCATTACTCTGGTCGGTAAACTGTGTAGTGAGTGGCGAACAACCAGAAAGAATATTCGAAGAGAAATCAACGGAAGGCTGGGCAGCCACTTGTACTAACCCGATACGATGTAGTGAGTCCATGCCTCCATCATTGTATACGGTTAATTTAATGGTATAAGATCCTGGGGTAAAATATGTAGTAGAAGGATTTTGTAAATAAGAAATGGTACCGTTACCCAGGTCCCATTGCCATGACGTAGGATTACCGGTTGAATGATCAGTAAAATTTACAATAGCTGGGGAACAGGACTGAACAGGTGTAGCTGAAAATGCTGCATGTAACTGGGCTTCAGATCGAATACCCGCTAATAACATTAATATTGGCAGGATGCATTTTGCCCGGCTTGAGCAGCTTGTTAATCTTACAAATACCAGTTGGCATCGTTGTTGAAACCTGCGTACAGGTTGACTGTGGCTAATTGTTTTCATAGGTTGGATATAGTGGATAATTCTATAACACAAAGCTTCCCATTTATTTAATCAACCTATGTAGTCATATTTCATATTGATGGCTCAAATATTTTCTATTTGGTGATAGAGAATTGAGCAATGGCCTGTAGGAGGAAGGCCAGGGGTATATAGAAAAATGTTTGAATGGGAGTGGTTCGATGAACAGCTGACGATGTTAAGAGGATAGATCAGGCGTTCTTTAGGGAACGTGGCTATGGTTGTGTTTAGGTATATAAAAACAGGGCCTGCATTTCTGCAAGCCCTGAACAATTCATAAAACAAAAGCGAGTTCTAATATTATCTGATTAAAGCCACATTTCCTTTAAAGGTAAGGGTCGTATTGTTTTCGCATTTAACTTCAGCGATGTATACAAATACATCCGCATTTAATTTCTGACCCTTGTAAGTGCCATCCCAGCCTGATGCTACGTCATTGGCCATGAAATTATTTCTTTCAAAAACCATTTCACCCCATCTTGAGAATACCCTGATCGATTTAACACTAAATACACCCGATCCTCGTGGATAGAATATGTCATTGCTGCCATCACCATTTGGAGAGAAGGTATTTGGTATAAAAATATTGGCACCATTACAGATAACGTTTACGGTTACCTGGTCGATCGCAGAGCAACCACCACCATTTACCGCTTTGGCAGTATAAGTAGTTGTTTCCCTTGGCTTCACAGTTAAAGACGGGAATGTATTCCTGAAACCCGAACTGGTCGGCGTCCAGATTACGTCAATTACATCAGCAGATATCTTTGGAACCAGGTCTATCGTTTGTCCTACATTGATCGTTTTATCATCCCCGGCTTCAATGGTTGGTATGTTGTATACAACCACTTTGATCCTGGCCGTATCGGTAAAACAATTCTTGTCATCCGTACCCACCACCTGGTAAACAGTTGTTACATCGGGCGTAGCCAGTGGGTTGGCCAGGGTAGGGTTGTCGAGCCCGGTCGTCGGCGTCCATGCATAACTGTGAGCGCCTGAAGCATTTAGCCTGTGCGACTTTCCTATGCAAAGGGTATCGCCAACGCCATTAGCCATATTGAATGGATACTGAACATGGATGATTACAGAATCTTTCGAACTACAACCATGTTCTGTTGTTCCGGTTACAATGTATTGCCTGAGTGAATCGGGTGTTGCTACCGGGTTGGCACAATGAGTGCAGCTTAACCCTGTAGAAGGCGACCATACGTAGTTCACAGCACCAGTTGCCTGCAGCATTTTTCCACGTCCCTGGCATATTAAAGTATCTAAACCTGCATTTACCAGCGGTATCGCATAGGCTTCTACGGTAGACAAAACGGTATCCATACATCCGCTGCTGTTGGTAACCAGCAACCTGATAGGGTAGCTGCCAGCAGTTGGATAATGTTCGGCAGGTGGATTAATTGAAGTCGCTGTATGACCATTTCCAAAATCCCAGTTCCAGGTCATGGATGAGGTATCGGCTACTGCCAGTGCCCCGTTAAAAGTTACACTTAGATCAACACAACCGTTTGCAGATTGATTGATCAATGCCTGTGGTGTTGCAACGATCTTCACCGGCGTAAGACTGGTCATTGAATCCCTGCAACCCGTTTGTGATGAAATGATCACCTGCGGATAATAAATGCCGGGTGCACTGTAATGATGGGATGGGTTTTCCAGTGTTGAGCTGCTGCCGTCGCCGAAATTCCAATGGTATGAAGTAATGGTATCATTGGTGGCCGTGGTATTGTTGAACTGTACGGTTCCGGAATTACACATCGTCTGGCTATTGAAATCAAATGAAGAGCCTATTCCAAAAACCTTGATCGTGTCTGTGCCGAAAATCGGAACTACGCATCCGCCTGCATCCCTGAGGATCATTTTTGGAACATAGAATCCTGGTGTTGTATAAGTATGAGAAACGATAGAATCTGTTGTACTTAGCGTACTTCCGTCGTTGAAATCCCAGATGAATGATGTGCGATCACGGGTACTGGCCACAAAGTTAACGTGCAGCGGCTGGCAACCCGATAATCCTCCGTAGGTGAATGAACCGTATGGACCTCTTACTACGATATTGATTATTTTTTCTGATGTACACCCGCCTGCACCCGTAACCGTTAGTTTAGATACATATACACCTGGTATGGCATAAAAATGCGATGGGTTTGCCGATTGGGAAGAGGTTCCGTCACCGAAATCCCAATTGATTGAAGTGAAATTTTGAGACGTATTGGTAAAGTCTACAACCAGTGGCGGACAGGTTCCTATAGAATCGCTGACTGTGAAATTGGCCAATGGTGTTCTGATGCTTACATAATTCGACCTGGTCAATGAGTCGGTACAACCATATTGATCCACCACTACGAGTTTTACAGTGAAATTTCCATTGCTCATGTAATGATGTACCGGGCTGGTTGCGGTACTGGTATTGCCATCGCCAAAATACCAGGTATAGGTAAGATTCGGCCCTGTCGATTGATTCAGGAAGGTAACATCCCTGTCTGGGCAGGTAGACGTATCCAATGAATTGAAATTAGCCACTGGCCTTGATATGGTTAAAATATTGGCCCTGCGGATACTATCGGTACAACCGCTGCTGTCGGTTACAATTAACGTTACCGTATATACGCCGGCAGCTGCATATGTGTGTTGGAATGGTCCTGATGATAAAGTGTCTATGATTCCATCTCCATATTTCCAGATCCACCTGGTGATGGGGTTTATTCCATCGGTAGTGGAGTTGTCTGTAAAGGTAATGCTGCTTAACAAACATGAACCCGGAACCGAAGAAGCAAAGTTTGCTTTTGGTCCGTTCACCCTGATATATTGTGGTTTTACCAAAGTGTCCTTACAGCCTGCAATATCGGTGATCACCAGGGATACATCATAGAATCCCGATTGTGGATATGCATGAACAAGGGCAACGCCACTTCCGGATATGCCATCACCAAAGGTCCATTGGTAAGATGAAATATTGGCCGCATTGCTGCCTGTTGAAGAAAAAGTGACGATGTCTCTACGGCATACTACCGTATCATTGGCAGTGAAATTCGCGTGTTCACTGATGATTTGCACCGTTGTTGTTTTCGTGTATTCGCAACCGGAAGCCCAGTTTCTTACTACGAGTGAAACAGTGTATGTACCAGGAGTTAAATAGGTGTGTACCGGGCTGGGAATGGTTGAGGTAGTGCCATCACCAAAATCCCAATGCCATTCATCAGCACCGATTGAACGGTCGGTGAACGTACGGGTAAAAGGATCACTACAATTGGATGCCGTTGAATAAATGGCAATAGGCGGATTTACATGTATGTAGTCAACCATTACCAAAGTATCAGGGCAACCATTGTTAAAAGATATCAACTGAACAGTGAAGTAACCTGTATCGGTATAAGTGTGGTTAGGGTTCTGGAGTGGGGAAGTGCCGCCATCACCAAAGTCCCAGAGCCATTCCGTAACTGTACCGGTGGTTAGATCGGTAAAAGCTACCGCCATTTCCGCACACACTTCTCTTGGAGTGGCCGAAAAATTTGCTTCAGGTGGAATACCTGCCCTGATACCAGCAGGTACAACCACGGTATCCCGGCAACCACTCACCGTTGTTATGATCAGGGTAATATTAAATGTACCCTCGCCAAAAATATGTGTCGGGCTTTCCTGGGTAGAAGTGGTTCCATCTCCAAAATCCCATTCATATGATGCGATTGCTTCCGATGTGGTTGCGGCAGATGTAAATGTCCAGGAAAACGGCGCACAACCTTCCTGTGGCAGGTTATTGATCGATGCTTGTGGAGGCAACACTTTAATGTATTGAGTTCTCACCAGCTGGTTCGTACATCCTACCGCGTTAGTAGTGGTAAGGCGTACGGTATAGCTCCCTAACGCGGTATATGTATGTGTAGGATCTGGTAATGTAGACGTGGTGCCATCTCCGAAATTCCACAGGTATGTGATAGCATCGGTACTGGTATTGGTAAAGTTAACAGTAAGGGGTGCCTGGCAGGCTGCTATTGGCGAAGCGGTAAAGCCAGAAACCGGTTTGGGTAATACAGTAATATTCCTGGTAACAGAATCTTTGCAGGAACCATAATTACACACGAGTTTGATCGGGTAAATGCCGGGGGCTGCGTATGATTTAATAGGACTTAATACAGTTGATGTGGTGCCATCTCCAAAATCCCAACTTACCGATGCTGGCACCGGGGTTGAAGTATTGTTGATGGTGATATTGGTTGTCATACAAACGCTATCGGGCGATGTGAAACGTGTTTGAGCATTGCCCACTGTGATCACATTTACCTTGGTAATGGTATCGCGGCAGCCATTCACATTGGTAGCGATCAGCCTTACGGTGTATACCCCCGAAGTGCTGTATACATGTGTTGGGTTCACCTGTGTTGATGTACCACCATCGCCAAATATCCAGTTATAACTCAACGTGCCTGTACCTACTGAAGTATTTTGAAAGTTGATACTAACGGGAGGTGTACACGAATTGGAAATGCTGTTTGTAAAGCCTGCCTTTGGCTTTTCCATGATATTGATATACTGTGCCCTGGTTATTGTTTTAAAACAACCATTGCTGTTCCTAACCCTTAGGGATACGTTATAATTTCCCGAGGCGGTATAAATATGCGTAGGATTTTGCAGAGTGCTTAGGGTACCATCGCCAAAATCCCATTGCCAGGTATCTATTACGCCGTTATTGGCAATGCTCTGGTCGGTAAAGTTAACCGTTAGCGGAAAACATCCGGCAACGGTACTGGCCGTGAAGTTCACCGTTGGCTGGGCATAAATGGTGATGTACTGGTTTCGGATTATCGAATCCCTTCCTGATGCATTCTGCACCACGAGTTTTACATTGTACTGTCCGGGATTGAAATACGTCACCGAAGGATTTTGTAAAATGGAAAAAGTTCCGTTACCCAGATCCCATCTCCATTGAGTAGGATTGCCGGTTGACAGATCAGAAAAATTTACAACGAGGGGAGCGCAACCCGTAGTAGGGATCGCGTTGAAATTGGCAGAGGGTTGTGCCAGGCATATTAAACTGAATAAGGATAATAATACCGTTACACAACTGGTTTTAACCAATGTTGTACAGGTCATAGGAATTGGCTTTTGCTTTTATGAATGCCGATAGTAAGTTTACTACTGGCATATAGAATAACAACTATTCAGGAAAAAAATTGTGTAAAAGCAAAGAAAAATGCAGTAATTAATGCCGCTCCATGTGTAAAACCAGGGGGGTAGAACTGCCATAGGGCGCCAGTTTCATGACCGGGATCGCTTTTTCGGTAAAGCGCCAGGCCCTGTTTAAAAAGACAAATTCCGGAGGCGTGTTGGGTTGGGTTATGTTGATGACCAGCTTACCAAAATCTTCATTGCTGGTCCAGGTGCCATTATATATGACGGTACCATTTTTAGAGGCCGTCATGGGGCCATCATAATTGGTATTTTTTAAAAGCCTGAAATAATAGCCATCAAACTGGGAAGTAAGAACGGTTGTATCATCTGTTGCCAGCTTTACGGAAAAATCGCGGTTCAGGATATTCTGTTCAAAATATTGTTGAAGAATATCTTCTGTAAAATCCTCCTGGGCTTTTTTACAACTACCCGCCAATAGCAGGATTGAGAGCAATACAGCGATGATATATCTTGTTTTATAAAATAATGCAGGCATATTTTTCAGTTCAACTTTTGTAAATATCGGAAAATTTCCTGGTTGCATACTCAATAAAATATCGGCTGTTTAATGTTTCCCC
>JAKQKY010000284.1 GCA_029560415.1 Bacteroidota bacterium
AAGGTAAACAGTATTGATTACCTGTTAAAGCCCATTAAAAAACAGGAACTGGAAAATGCATTTACCAAATACAGGTCTTTCAGGCCTAAGGCAGGCGTGGCTTCATTTGACATACAAAAATTACTGCAGGCTTACGGCGGGCAACAGAATAGTTATAAGAAGAGATTTATCGTAAAATACGGAGATCATATAAAAGCAATTACTACTGAAGAGATCGCCTATTTTTATACGGAAGACAAAGTTAATTTCCTAACTACATTCGAAGGCAGGCGATTTACCATAGATTTTAATCTCGACAACCTGGAAACACTGCTTGAACCAAAACAGTTCTTTCGCATTAACCGGCAGTTTATTATTTCCATACAATCTATTGCCGAAATGCTGTCTTATAGCAAGAGCCGTGTGTTGATTAAATTAAACCCCGCAACGAAGCACGAAACCATTGTAAGCACAGAGAGATCGGCCGATTTTAAATCCTGGCTTGGTGATGGCAGTTAGATCTACGAATGATGATTTCACCATAATAAAACGACTCCATTGCATAAAGCGATCGGGTCGTTTTATTTTTAGTCTACACTTAACCGTTATTACATAATGGCGAACATATTTAAATCCACCTAACTGAAAACATAAGGCTGAAACGCTTTGTCAGCCAGTTTTTCCCGTTCAGCTATCTTTTTTCCCAATTCAGTAACAAACGCTTTTAACGGCCTTGAAACAGGTATACTTTTACAACGTAATCAATTCATTTATTCTTTAAATTATCAAAGCCATGAAAAAAGTATTCATCTTCGCAGCCATGTTTATTATGACTGCCACTGCAACAAACGCCGCTGCAAATCCTGTGATCAACCATGCTGTAAAAAACCCGGTATCTGTACTGGCAACACCCCCGGCAGCTGTGACTTCAGCATTCCGGGCCATGTTTGGAAACGTACCCGTACGCCAATGGAAACTCAGGAGCAATGCTCAATGGAGAGCCCATTTTACCAGGAACGGCAGAGCCTGGGAAGCTACTTTTACAAGTAGTGGTGTATTGGTTAAATCTGAACCAGCATAGTAACTATGCAAACTGTTCGCTAAAAAACTGCCGCCGTGGATGCGGCAGTTTTTTTATGCCCCAACTTTTGAGCATAATTAATCCAATGATTTCATTTCCATTTACCAACCTGTTTATCAAAATACGAATCATGATAGTTCCTGCAAACCTGCCAGGACCCAGCGTTGTCGCATATTACAACAATTGCATGCAGACAAAATAATAAAGCAATGAAGGAATAAAATAAAATCCTTTGGCATAATTATTGTCATTTTCCTGTCATGAAAAACCCTGTCACCATATTACTCATGACAGTTCACCTGTTGGCATACACAAACTTCGCCCAGGTGATCAGGTTTCCTAACCTCATCCATCACTATTACCTGCATCATCAACAAGACAAACACATTGGCTTTCTTGATTTCCTTAAAATGCATTATGGAAATTTCAATGATCATAAGACCAGTGAAAACAAAGATGACATGCAGCTGCCTTTTAAAACCATGGATATTCATTTAGCTGCACAGGCCCTGGTAGCTCCTTTATTTTCATTTCAAACACAGATACCTACAATAACTTATCAAAAATTTGTGTTTAGCTATTACAGCAAACTTATTCCGGATACCCCCGCAAAAAGCCTTCTCCGCCCTCCCATCCTCTAACACATATTTACATGTCTTTCAAAATTAACAACCTGAAGGTTGTTTAATCCTGCATGTATATATACAATTGACCAACTTAGATATTTAGCCAGGGACGTACTGGCTGAGCAGACTTTTATTTCCAATACATCATAAAAAAACTGAAATGAAAAACTCTTTAACCTTCTTTTTCAGCCTGCTGTTTTTTGCGGCAGTTTTCTTCATAGCCTGTGAGCATGAGATCCCTCATGATTACTGTGCAACGGATCCGATTACCCTGACTGTAACAAAAACGGATGCCAACAGCAACCAGGACAATGGCTCCATTTTAGCAACCGCAACCGGGGGAAGTGAATTTGTATACAGCCTCAATGGTGCACCATTTACAGACACTGGCTACTTCAGCGGCCTTCATGCAAACATGTCCTACCAGGTAGTAGCAAAAAACTCCTGGGGATGCACGGACACAGCGCTGGTAGATATTGGTGAGATCGCTCCGGTCGACCCATGTGCTGGTGTGACCGTTACTGTAAATGTGACCAATACAAATGCAACAGCAAATCAATCGAACGGAACCATTACGGCAGCAGCGAGTGGAGCCAGTGGTTTTACCTACAGCCTCAACAACGGAGCCTTCCAGGCATCTGGCAATTTTACCGGGCTGGCAGCAGGTAATTATACCGTTACCGCAAAAAGCAGTGACGGTTGCATAGGAACCGGGCAAACCATCATCGGTTCAACCAATCCATGTTCGGGGGTAACCGTAGCCGTTACTACAACGAAAGTGGATCCAACAACCGGGCAGTCGAATGGCAGCATCACCGCCAGCGCAACCGGCGGAAGCGGCTTCACTTTCAGTCTCAACAACGGTGCCTACCAGGCCAGCGGAAATTTCACCGGACTTGCTGCAGGCAATTACCTGGTTACAGCTAAAAATTCAAACGGCTGTACCGGGGTAAAAAATGTAACCCTGGTTGCCATCAATCCATGTGCGGGGGTAACGGTTACCGTTAGTACCACAAAAGTCGATCCTACCGCTGGTCAGTCTAATGGTTCCATAAAAGCTACTGCTACAGGAGGTACTGGATTCACTTATAGCCTGAACAATGGAGCCTTCCAGGCAAGTGGCACTTTCAATGGACTGGCTACAGGTAACTACACAGTAACAGCTAAAAACTCCAATGGCTGCATTGGGGTTAAAAATGTAACCCTGGGTACCGCAAATCCTTGTGCAGGAGTTACCATCACAGTATCTACCACCAAAACAGATCCTACCCTTGGGTTATCAAACGGTTCTATTACGGCAACGGCTACTGGCGGAACGGGCTTTACTTACAGTCTCAATGGCGGCGCTTACCAGGCCAGTGGTACATTCACGGGATTGGCAGCCGGAACCTATACCGTTACTGCTAAAAGTTCACAAGGATGTTTAGGCTCAAAAACAGTTACCCTTACTTCTGTAAATCCATGTACAGGTGTAAACATCGCGGTAAGTTTAACCAAAACCGATCCTACGATGAACCAATCCAACGGTACCATAACTGCAACAGCTACCGGTGGTACAGGATTTACGTACAGCCTCAACAACGGACCTTACCAGGCTAGTGGAACTTTTTCCGGCCTCGCTGCAGCAACTTATACGGTAACAGCTAAGAGCTCACAGGGTTGTCTTGGTTCTGCCAGCATCACATTAACCGGTACCAATCCATGTACCAATACTGTTATAACCATCAGCAACGCGATCGTGAATGTTACGCCTTGCTCTACACCTGTCAACAACGGGAAAATAACGGTTACGGCTAGTGGTTCATCTGGATATACCTATAACCTCAATGGTGGTGCTTACCAGGCCAGCAATATCTTCAGTGGACTTGCCACCGGATCCTTTACTGTTGGTGTAAAAGACCTTAACGGTTGTACAAAAACATCAACTGCCACGGTAGGCACGGCGCCACGCGGACCATTGTTTGACCAGGCACGCAGCCTGATCCTGTCCCGTTGCGGCGCTTCAAACTGCCACACGAACGGAGGCAATAAAGCAGGCTACAATTTTGACAACGATTGCAACATTGTCACGGCCTGGAGTGCTATCAAAGCATCTTGCGTAACGTCCAACAGCATGCCCAATTCACCGCAACCACAACTTACCGCGGCAGAAAAAGCAACGCTAAACAACTGGATCAATGCAGGCCATGGTTATGGCAATTAAATGACCATATACCGGGTGATTAAGGTCACCCGGTATTTTTTAAAAGTATAATAATGATTACCATAAAATCAACAACATGAAACTAAAAGGCATCTATACCATCATTCCTGCCATACTGGGATTATTGGCCATAAGCTCCTGTTATTATGATAAAGCAGACCTGTTATATCCTGCGATCGTGTCGGGATGCGATACCGCCAATGCAATATCCTATACCCAAAAAGTAGTACCCATACTGCAACAGCAATGTTACAGTTGTCACCAGGCCCCCGGGGGGTCGGGAGGTATTGACATGGGCACTTATGATACCGACAAAGCCATTGCGATTGATGGCAAATTGCATGGTTCAATCAGTTATGCACCCGGTTATTCTCCGATGCCAGAAGGCGCTCCCAGGTTAACCGATTGCCAGATCGCTACAATCAAAAAATGGATCGACGAAAATTCGCCAAACAATTAAAAAAAACAGTTTATGAAAAGAAAAACCATCCTGTATTCTTTTATAACCGTAATCATTATCCTCGGCGCACTCTGCTTCGTTGCATTTCGGGAATACAACCGGAAGCATGTTGATGTTGCTGATAAACCGGCAGCTTACACAATCAGCGGTGCCGAAATCATAAAAGCTTTCTCAGCAGATGAAAAAGCAGCCAACAGCAAGTATCTCGATAAAGTAATCGCCATCAATGGAACCGTTAAATCGGTTGACAAAGATGAGCAATCATCCATTACCGTTATACTCAGTGATGCAGGCTCTATGTCTTCTGTAAGATGCAGTGTCGACAGCATTCATAATGAACAAGCCGACAACCTCGTTTCTGGTAGCCAGGTGACTGTAAAAGGAGTCTGTACTGGTTTCAATGCCGATGAATTACTGGGTTCAGATGTCATTTTGAACAGATGCAGCATAAAAAAAATCAATAACAATTAAACCAACATTCCAATGAAAAAAATCATCATCTCCCTGGCCCTGGTCGTACTGGCATGCCAGTCACAGGCACAGGACAAATACTTTACAAAAACCGGCAAGATCTATTTTGATGCCACAACACCCGCCTCACCGGAAAAAATTGAAGGCACAAATAAATCAGTAACCTGCGTGATCGATTCAAAAACCGGCAACCTTCAATTCTCAGTACTAATGAAAGGTTTCGAATTTGAAAGAGCCCTGATGGAAGAACATTTTAATGAGAATTATGTGGAAAGCAGCAAATACCCTAAAACAGAATTCCGCGGCCAGGTCACAGACAACAGCACTGTGAATTATCATGCAGATGGAGTTTACCCTGTAAAAGTAAAAGGGAAAATGAACCTGCATGGCGTGAGTAAAGATGTAGAAACAAGCGGAAAAATAACCATCAAGGGAGGAAAAATAATTGCATCTGCAGCATTTGCTATCGTACTGGCCGATTACAATGTATCGATCCCAACCCTGGTTTCAGACAAAGTATCGAAAAACGCCAGCATCACGGTTGAATGTGTTATGGAACCACTTAAATAATCCAATAACTAATTGACTCATACAAAATATTCAACATGAAAAAACTACATCTGGCAGCAACATGCCTTTTCATCTTCCTGTTTAGTAGCCAGCAATCCTTGGCACAGGACGACCTGTTATCGCTGGTTGCAAAAGACAAGCCTAAAAAAGAACGGATCAAATATGCATTCAAATCGCCGAGGGTTATCAATGGTCACTCTATGGAATTTCTGAATCCACGTACAATGGACTTCAGGATATTGCATCGCTTTGGTCCATTAGACCAGGGATATAAAAATTTCTTCGGGTTCGACCAGGCCAATATGCGGATGGGGCTTGACTTTGGAATTTTTCACAACCTGATGGTTGGTATCGGCAGGAGCAATTATAAAAAAGAAGTTGATGGCTATATTAAATTCGCTCCGGTGAGGCAATCAACAGGTCCAGGAAGTTTCCCGGTAACGATTGCACTGGTTTCGGGTATGACACTGAATACATCGCCGTGGGAAGATCCGGCCAAGCAGAACTTTTATACTTCAAGACTGGCCTATTATTTTCAAACCATTATCGGCAGAAAATTCAGTGAATCTTTTACTTTCCAGCTTTCCCCTACACTTGTTCACCTGAACATTGTTCCACTGCAAACACAATCCAACGATATTTATGCATTAGGGGCAGGCGCCAGGATGAAAGTTTCAAAGCGGGTAGCCATTACCGTTGACTATTTCCACAACTTCAACGGGCTGGAAGAAGGCGTAACATTTGACCCCATTTCCGTAGGATTTGACATTGAAACAGGCGGGCACGTTTTCCAGCTTCACTTTTCAAATGCAACCGGCATGAATGAACGGGCCTTTATCATGGAAACCACAAACGACTGGGCCAAAAAGCAGATGCGTTTCGGTTTTAACCTCAGCAGGGTGTTTCAACTCGGAAAGAAAAAAGAAAAGAAAAAAGCTGAACCGAAAGGAAATATCATTACGATCATTAATAAATAAGAGACCGAATTACCCGTAACTTACACAAAGGATTTTGACATAATAATACATCCCGTAAAGAAATTTACGGGATGTTCGATTTATAAAACAGCTTACATCCACTTTGCTGCAAAACTCAAAAGGCTTTTCCTGAGGTCGGCAAACATCTCTTCAAATCGCAATATCTTATCCCGTTGTTCGGGATGATCCTGCATTTTCCGGTGATCACTGGCTACGGGGTTTTCTGCAATGGATTTTTCAATGCCGTGTTCATGTTTTTTGATTTCATGATGCAGGAGATCGATCTGCTCACGTTGAATCGTCAATTGATTCTGGTATTTCTCAACAACGGCCAACATATCCTTGTCGGAATTCTTCCCGGCAATATCATCCAGCCTGTTTTGCAATACGGCCAAATCGTCCTTGTAAAATGATAATTTGTTCAGCCATTCTTTGTGCTCGCTGTGGAGCTGCATGATGGGTTTTTCTGTATTCATGTATATGTTATTTATTTATACAAATTGACAAATGCCTTGTTTTTAAAATTATGACCATGCTCATCATAAAACTTGAAATAAATCAGGGCTTTTTTGTACAACAGATATTTACATTTATGTATACTTTGCCCGGTAACCAAACGGTCGTTCGCTCTTGCTAAAGGCAATCAAATTTTAATTGGCCTGTAACGGGTTGGTCTTTAATACACTAATAAAGCAATAATAATAGGGTCAAATCCCAGTATCTGCAAGCATTTGCATTATATAACATTAACATCCCGGCTAGGCGAATAAGACTACCTTACATGGTGGCCGGCGATAAAGCCGGTACTAAAATCAACCAATATGTCAAACATAACACAGGTGTTAAATGTAGAAAAGAACCTGAAAATGCTGAAGAAAAGTGTACATGCCTCCGATCGCGATCAACTGCTTAGCAGCACCGGCCCTTTTACTTTTTTCGCCCCTACCGATATTGCCTTTGAAAAATTAGCCAAAGGCATGATGGAAAAATTACTTGAACCTCAAAACAGGCCTCAACTTACCGACCTGTTGAATAATCATATCGTAAGTGGAAAGATCGCTTTTGCAGATCTTAAAGATGGTGATAAATTAAAAACGGTCAATGGTAAAGAACTATTGGTACAGGAAAAAAATGGCGCAGTGAGCATAGGAGATATCAGTATCCTTCCACGTGAAGCAAAAATTTCCAATGGGGTTTTATACCTGATGGACACCGTGATTCAATAATACCTTTCAAACTTTTTATAAAAAAGAGCCCATACAAACCGGGCTCTTTTTATTTCAATTCATATTTTAATAAAGTCTGTTACAAATTGTTTGCAACTTTATAATTTTTTCAGCCGCATTTCAACCCGCCTGTTTCTTGCCCGGTTCACTTCTGTATCATTGGGCGCTGCCGGCCGATCGGGTCCATAACCTACAGCTATAACCCTGTCATCAGCAATGTTTTTGTTTACCAGGAAATCTTTACAGGCCTTTACTCTTTTATAGGAAAGGGAACGATTGTAAGCACGATCGCCTTCAGACGATGTATGTCCCGACAGCTCAATTTCAGCACCAGGATTTGCCTGTAAAAATGCAACAAGTTTCTCCAGGTCGGGAATTGAATGAGGTTTAATTTCGGATTTACCCTGGTCGAACAAAATATTATTCAATACGATCGTTTCGCCAACCTGCAATAGCTTCTTATCAAACTTCGCTGATTTTCCTTTTGCCAGGTAAATGATCACTTCAGGATTCTGATCACCCTCTCCTATATCGGCCGTTGAAGTTCCGTCGATATAGCCTGAAGCTGTCGCACCCAATACTTCAAAACCTGTAGGAATATCTTTCAATTCAAACTCGCCAAGGGCATTGGTTTGCACGGCTTCATTGTCGGGTGTAAACACCTTTGCCGCGGCTACAGGCTTATCGGTATCTTTTTCAAGTACTTTTCCCCTCACTACTCCTTTACAGGTATTTTCTCTTTTACGGTTTACAAGTAGCCTGATGAAATCGAGCGCAAAACCATCTGCAGAACCATTCAATTCATCAACATAAATTTCTAAGGTAGCCCTTGACGTTAGTTCAGGAAATAAATCTTCTGTTAACGGAATAGAAATAAGTTTTCCTACCGGGCCGGTCTGATCAATGGCATTTAATATCTTCTCTCCTTCCACGAACTTTTTTCCATTCACGAGCAACTGAAATTTCGAACACAACTGGGTTGCCTGGAAATCGTCGATGAATAATTGCAGGTACACATTTTTAATGACCATATCTTTTAAAGCAACGGTGGGCAGACTCCAGGTAACGGGCCTGGTAACATTTGGATCAAAGCTTCCGCTGTAGCCATCTGCGCCACAGGAGTGATCTGCCGATGGTTTGAACCTGGACGACATTAATATCCTGTCAAAACCCGGAAGATCTGCCCGGTTGGCTTCCCAGGGAAATGCATGTGATTCAGACATTCTGCCACAGAAAGGATCAAACCCATCCGGCCACCCAAAACCGAGATTATCCACATCGCCGATGCGGATGATGCAATCAGCTTCGGAGGAATTCTTTATCAAAGCTTGCTGGGCCTTCCAGTCGGTATCAGCTGAGTGTGTCTTTACCTGTGCATGCAGGTAAGAATAATGCATGAGTGTACAAACCGATAATAAAAACAAAGTAATGTGTTTCATAACCGTTGTATTTAGAAGTTGTAAAATTTTACAAATGTCACGGCTGACTGCTATGTACAAAATCTGTTCGGCTATACGTTCCCGGTGTAGCATGATCACCTTCCCTGAACCGGATATCTACATAATCAATATTGCCGAGTTCGGTAAGATTATAGGTAACTTCTGCAAGCCAGGATTCAGCCCCGCTTGATCCCATCTGCCTCGTGAGGTAATTGCTTTTAGGAATTTTTATATAAATACTATCACCCGAAATTTTTTGAAACTCGATCTTAATTTCAGGGTACATGCCATTCATCATTTCTATGATGCTGTTGGCATTGAGTGAGTCGGCCGGAATAGGCCTGGTTTTCAACATAACAAGACCTTGCTTCGGATGGATATCTGATTCCCAGAAATAATGAGCATCCGATTTAGCAGATGCTGAATCGGGCGTTAATACTGGAGCCACCATTTCAGGTGTCGTTTTATCTTCATCGGTATCGTTGTTGTTACAGGATGTTGCAAAAAAAGCAACCAGCACATAGAAGAGAATCTTTTTCATATGTTCGATTTAGTGCGTGAAGCCAGGTTTTAATGAAAAAACAGGTTATACTGGCATTGTAAAATTACCAACTAAGCATTGGCTTTCCATGATCAAGGTCATTTTTCCTGCTGATTTAAAATAATGCAGGTACACAGGAGAATATTCTCATTAACAGATTCATATTTATTGCCTGCATAACTCCTCTATCATTGTTTCATAACCCGGATATTCCTTAGCCAAATCCTGACGGTGCGCCAGCTCGAAATCATCAAAATCAAAACCCGGAGACACTGTGCAACCGACAAAACAAAATCGGCTTCCTGTTGCAGGCCTGCTGGCAAACCAGCAATGAGCTGGTACTACATATTGAAACCGTTGACCAGCATCAACATCATTTCCCAATAAAACAATATTCAATGTGCCATCTTGCTGCAGGATAAATATCTCTAAAGGACCACCCGCATAAAAATGCCAGCATTCATCGCTTTTGATCCGGTGAAAAGCAGAATAATGACCTTGTTCCAGTAAAAAAAAGATTGCAGTAGACAATACCCTATCTCCGGAAAATCCCGCCGGCAGCGATTCTTTGGGAATAACATCTTTACTCCTGTATGTTTCGGAATACCATCCGCCTTCGGGATGTGGCAGGAGATTGAATTGTTGAATGAGTTGCTGAACAGATTTCATATAGGATGCTTATATGGTATAAAACAAAGATACATCCCCTCTTCCCTTTGTACAAAACCTCCTCAATAAGTTTACCTTTACCGAAAAAAGTATTGAAATTTCTGAAAGCATGCAGCAGGCCAAACCAGATCATGGTGATCGTTTTTTTGTGTTTAATCATGCCGTTTCATGCAGATGCCAATACTTCCTTGGAGGAAGACTCCCTGGCAACTTCCCATACCCGGGAAGCCCTTGCTTATCTTGACAGTGTTGGCGACCTGTTGCCCAGCACCCATTGGCCAAGGATCAAACCAACATATTTTCTTCGTAACCTGAGATCAACAATCAAGGAGCCCGTTCGCATTTATCCTGGCATGGGAACTAATTTCTGCGGGTACGGTGCCATCACTTACCTGCTCATCCAGGATGATCCTTTAGGGTATGCGAGGCTGTTAGTATCTCTTTACAAAGACGGAATGGCTACCTATGGAAAAAGTCATTTCAATCCTTCAAAGCAGGTTAAGAAAGCGGCCGGCCATTTACGGTTCAAGGGCATACTCGATATTCATCCCGCCGAACAGATGTGGTACCTCACCCTGGCAGATCACTACAAAGGCTACCTGAATTTTTTTAACCGGCGATATAACCCGGGTGATGAAGATCGCTTATGGGCAGCAGTGAATTTTGCCAAGTTCAACAGGATGGCAAGGAACCTTATGCATTACAGCATCAATGCACGCGGCTCAGACCTGCTGCGGCCCAACATTGATGACCTTTATGATTATATCAGCAATAAAATGAAAACAGGAAAAGTGGTACTGTTTATCAATAACCGTATTGTACATAAAAAAAATCACAGCACCTTGAAACTCGGCATTCCCACACATTTCATCGTGGCTGAAAAGATCAGCAAGGAAAATAATCTTATCACATTTGTTTATTGGGATTATGGTGGCAGAACTCAATTGCAGATGTCGCCCGCATTATTCAAAAGAATTATTTTCGGGATCAGCACCTGTACCAGAAAAGCAAAGAAATCATGAATAAGCTATATCCATACCTTTTCTATTCGCTCATCCTGTTCATGCTGAATGCCTGTACAGGCCGCAAAATATCTGCCACCTATTATAATGAACATTCGGCTGCACTTGACAGTATCGAAGATTCATATCAACAGCTTTACCAGCATCATCCTTTCAGTATCGGCTTTACCGATATTCATTTTAAAACTGTTTCTGTTGAGATCTTAACAGACTCACTGAAATACATATACGAATTTTCAGTTGATGAAAAAAGACTGCCCGATAGCCTGGAAAGGTATGGTCTCAATGTTGCAGGTACCATGGCCCTTATCAGGAATATTCAGCGGATCCACTGCACCTGGATCAATAAAGTGAATTATTATGTGGATGAAAAAAGGCATTCTATGATCTTTATTTCCATCAAGCCAGTTGCCGTCACGGCACCATTCTCCTACAAAAAATACTATGTATTAGCCTATTTCAGGCAGCCCCAGTATTTTGATGACCAGGGAAGGTTGCTCGACAGGCGTAAACGCCGCAGACTCCGAATGATCAATGGCGATATATTCAGGCGGATAAATGATAAAGTGTGTTATACTATTTCCGGAAAATTCAGGTAAAGCATGGTTACCCGGTTGATTTTAAATTGATAAAAGCACATTACATTCGTAAAAAATAACCGATGAAGACGATAATACCCGTGATCTTAATGATTTTCAGTTTCTGTATGGCAAATGCCCAGGACAGTAGTTATTACAGCCAGGCAGAGATTATCTACGGCAGAAAAGACGGTATGGCATTGACCATGCTGAAACTTACACCAAGGAAAGATGCAAAAGGTAAAGCCATCATCAGTGTCGTAAGTGGCAATTGGGTTTCGGGCATAACCATGTTAAATTCATTTACCCGCCGGGCAGGTATCTATACCAGGAACGGATACACGATGTTTTTGGTTATGCATGGGTCGCAACCACGGTACAGCATACCCGATGAAATGGAAGACATCAAAAGAGCAGTACGGTTTATACGGCATCATGCAGCAGAATATGGAATAGATTCAATGCATATCGGCATTACCGGGTCGTCGTCAGGCGGTCACCTGTCGTTGATGACAGCACTCTCCGATGACAAGCCTCCTTTATATATCAGGGACGCCGCTGACAGGGTATCTGCTAAGATCCAGGCTGCTGCTGTATATTTCCCACCTGTAGATTTTCTGAACTGGGGTGGTAAAAGCGCTTCTACCAGGCAGGAATTGTTGCGCAAGGCCAGGGTAACGGCTGCTTTTGATTTTAAAAAGATCAATGATACCACGGGTGTATATGATCGTATAACAGATGAAGAACAGATCAAAAAGATCGCTTTTGACATTGCTCCCATCAACCAGGTAACCTCAAATGACCCACCGGTTATTATTGCTCACGGTGACGCAGACCCGATCGTGCCCTTACAACAATCAGAATCGCTCATCAAAGCACTGAAAGACGCAGGCGTACCCAATGAACTCATCATCAAACCAGGAGGTAGTCATGGCTGGAACAACAGCGAGGAGCAGGATCTGAAATTCATCGCATGGTTTGATAAATACCTGAAATAACGTGTATTTGATCAATACCCGATCGCCAATTTCAATTTTCCCCACAATTCATTGTCAAAACTGGATAGCGCCAGCTGCACATTGCCGGCAGATTCGCCCATGCGGATGACCACGAGTTTCTGGGAAGGAACCACGTAAACTTTCTGGTCATTTTTTCCCAGTGCCGCATACATGTCGGCCGGCGCATTTGGAGTTAACATGCCAGGTAAAACCGCCTGGAAACCCGGAAGCATATACGAAGATTTTCCATTTAACCAGGTGAGGTACCCGTAAGAAGGATTCATGCTTTGAGAAGAATTCACCTGTGCCTGGAAAAAACCATCATCACTAAGGATCGGTGTTTGCGACCACTTTCCCCGGTTAAGCATTAACAGGCCAAAACGGGCCATGCTGCGGGCATCACTGAAATACACATTGTTGTAACCGGATGGCAGCCACAGGCCTTTCATGCCAATGCGATCCCTGATCTTCATTTGAAAATAATTATTGAACGTTGTGCCACTTGCCTGTTCAATCACTTTATCCATCAGCGTATATGGGGCATTGTGATATGCCCAACGGCTACCCGCATCCGCTTTATACTGCAAACATGCAGGTGTTGTACAATCATTATCCGGGCTTACGCCATCATCAAGGCCGGTAGTCATGGTAAGCTGGTGACGAACCGTAATCAGGTCTTCTTTTGCTGCTGGCAATGAGGTCCACCCGGTGCCGAGATACTGCGATGTTTTATCCGTGATCCGCAAGATACCTTCTTGTTGTGCGATCCCCGTGAGCATTGCTGTTACCGTTTTACCGGCAGAAGCCCAATACCAGTTACTGTCGGCCGTAAATGTGCCGAAATATCGTTCTGCCACGATCTTCCCATTTTTTAAAACGATGAAGGCCCTGGTCTTTTTCAACTGCAGGTAGGCATATACAGAATCCAGTTGAGACAGGTTCCATCCAAGAGAAGCGGGAGCTGTTGCAGACCATTCGGTACTATTGATCGGGGGAAAATACAATGTATCGGTTACCGGATTTACCACAACAGGATTGGGTATGGGATTGTCTCCGGATTTTTTACAGGATGCCAGTATGAATAAAAAGAGCAGGAATGCGGTAATATATCTGGTCATGGAAATATTTAACTTGTTTCAGACTCCGGAAAGTTCGCCGGGTTTAATTCATTGCAAGGTAAATCTTAAATTGAAAGAGAATTTAATCAGCAATACTTTTCCCGTTCAGCAATCTGATATCCTTATTCAACCATAAAAAAAACGGGTAAGGTTACTATGGCTTGAAAAACTTTTAATTCACTTCTACTTTAGCAAAACCAATTACAAAGAACTATGTTCATGTAGATCCAGGCTGCAGAGCCGGTTTTACGATACCAATGAAATGTGCTTAATGTTTATAGATCAATTTCCAATAACTTCAAGGGAAACCTGATAGCGCCGGCACAACACCGGCGCTTTTCCATGTGCCTTTACCAGGAAATGACGGCTAAAAATTAAAAGCTACCTTTACCACTTGTGAAGGCCTTCTATACCAGGATAAATACGTATCCGCAGCCTTCCTCCAACATGATTTTATGACATTTACAGATTTAAATATCAGCACACCGCTCCTAAGAGCATTGGATGAAAATGGCTTTACCATACCAACCACTATTCAACAGCGTGTATACCCGGTCGTTATGTCGGGCCGTGACATATGCGGAATTGCACAAACCGGCACAGGCAAAACCTTTGCGTACCTTTTACCATGCTTACGTCAATGGACCTTTAGTAAGAATCCTTCTCCACAAATTCTGATCCTGGTGCCAACAAGGGAACTCGTTGTTCAGGTTGTGGATGCGATCCATTTGCTAAGTGCTTACATGAATGTAAAAGCTGTAGGGGTGTATGGGGGTGTAAATATCAATACCCAGAAAAAAGAAGTTGAAACCGGTGTAGATATCCTTGTTGCTACTCCCGGCAGGTTATACGACCTGGCCATGAATGGCGCATTTAAAACAAAGATGATCCGAAGGCTGGTTATTGATGAAGTGGATGAAATGCTGAACCTGGGATTTCGTACGCAGTTAAAGAATATACTGGAACTGATACCAGCTAAAAGACAGAACCTGATGTTTTCGGCTACCATCACCGACGAAGTAGAGAAACTGATCAGTGAATATTTCAATGACCCTGTTTACATTGAAGCTGCTCCAACAGGTACTCCGTTGGAAAACATCAACCAGGGATTATACGAAGTGCCAAATTTCAATACGAAAGTAAACCTGCTGAAACAATTGCTCGAATCCGATCAAAGCATGACCAGGCTCCTGATCTTCGCGGCTACCAAACAACTGGCAGATCAATTGTATGAACAACTGGAACCCCTTTTTCCTGGCACTGCCGGGGTTATACATTCCAATAAAGAACAGAACCACCGGTTCAATACAGTAAAGCAATTCAAAGAAGGCAATTACCGTTTCATCATCGCAACCGACATCGTTGCCAGGGGCATTGATGTGGCAGAAGTAACCCATGTCATCAATTTTGATATGCCGGCCGTACCCGAAAATTATATGCATCGGATAGGCCGTACCGGTAGAGCCGATAAACAAGGCATTGCCATCAGTTTTATGACCGAAAAGGAAAGACCTTATCTAAAAGCCATTGAATCACTGATGAAATATGAAGTACCTGTATTGCCTTTACCGTCAGACCTCTTGATTTCAACTGTGCTCACTCCCGATGAAGAACCAAAGGTATACATGAAGCCTCCACAGGTGAAGATCCCCAAAAAAGAAGATGCCGGCCCGGCCTTTCACCCTAAATCAGCCAAGAACAGTAAAGTGAATTTTGTGGTGAGCAGGAAAGACCGTATGATGGCGAAATACGGCAAGCCATTGAAACGTGGTGGAAAGAAATGATCAGCCATTGCTTGCCTGATCGATCTTGATGCTTTTTGATTTTTTCTTTAGCAATGCCCTGGCCTCTCTTTTGATTTCCAATAAGGAAGATTTTACCTGCTTTACTTTATCATCGGGCCATTCTTCTGGATTTGACCAATATTCTGCTTTACCTAGTAAACGCAAATACAGGTCATCATCCAGTTCCCTGACCGTTTTGGCTGCTTCAAGCCACATATCCGATAACTCCTGGTCTGATTTGTATGTACCACTGATGGATTTGGAAATAAAAATACTGGTACGGTTAGCCGCTTTATTGATGGCTTCTATTGCATCATATACCTTTGCCCTTTTCTTTCCTTTCTTGTCTATAAGCTCTTTTATCTCTTTAAGACTCTCTTTTACAATGTCTAACCACATGCAGTAATAATTTATCGGAACTGTAAAATAGGATAAATATAAATTGATTCTGCTAAAAACCTGGAACAGTCAGTAATGCTATATCTGTCATGCTTTCTAAAAAAAGCTCCTATGAATTTCTTCTCCCGGATAATATTCCTATATTTAAAATCCAAAACTTACACTGGTGAAGAAAATTCTACAACTTGCCTTTCTGCTGGTTATGTCAATCGTGACCAGGGGCCAATCGTTTACCTGGAGCGGTTATGCGCATATTGCCGACCAGCAAACGATCAACATTCCCATAAATGTTTCAGGCCTGCAGTCATCCATTGATACCAATTTTGGTGTTGCACATGTTTGTCTCGACATCATGCACTCCTACAACAGCGACCTTGAAATAAGTCTTATTTCACCAGGTGGAACTACCGTAATGCTCATCCAGGGAACGGGCGGATCGAGTAATAATTTCCTGGGAACTTGTCTCGGAATGGACGGTACCGCATTCACGAATGCCCAGGCTCCTTATACCGGCATATTTTACCCGGCAGGCAATGTTGCTTCTTTCAATAACGGGCAAAATCCAAATGGAACATGGACATTGGTGATACATGATATAGCTACGCCAGATACGGGTTACATCAGTAGTGCATACATTGTTTTCACCAACAATCCACCCAGGCAGGTTGCCAGTAGTGGCAATGGTGTTCCGGTAGGAAATTATGTTTGCGCAACCTGTATTTGTCCGCCCGATGCTGGCGAATTTGGATGCGATCTGCTTCCGGATATGACGGCATCGGCCAAAGAAATTTTAGAAAATCACGTAGAAGAACCAGGGTTCCTTTATATATCCAATGCCACTCCAAACATTGGTTATGGGCCGTTGGATATTTATGGAGTTGATTCCTGTTTCTGTGGAACAACACATGTTCCCTGCAATACAATTTGCCCCAGTGGTGAACCGGTAAAACATGTGGTAAAACAAAGGGTTTATCACAAAAGATTTGGACAGGATACCCTTAGTTATTACGATCGTTTGGCCGGCAAGATGACCTTCCATATTCAACATGGTCACCTGCACGTTGACAATTGGGCCAATTATTCTTTGCGTAGCGCCACTTCCAACCCGGATGCCCGCACCTGGCCGATCATTGCTCCAGGAACCAAGCAAAGTTTTTGCCTGATCAACCTCGGTAATTGTGCCAATAATCCCGGTGAATGTGTAGATAATAATGGAAACAATGTACTTACTGCGCCAAATCATAATGTAGGCTGGCATACAGGCTGTGGGTTGAACCAGGGTATTTATCCCGGCAATTATGATGTGTATAGTGTTAATCTCAACGATCCCATTCCTTTGCAAAATGTTTGTAATGGTAATTATTATATTGTATCGATAACAGACCCGGATGATAATTTCCTGGAAAGCGATGAAAGCAATAACTGGATAGCAGTACCGATTACATTAACACAACAGAATGTAACGCCAACGATCAATCCAAATGGATCAACCAGCATTTGTCCCGGTAGTACGGTAACACTTACCTCAAGCCCTGCATCAAATTATCTTTGGTCGAACGGGGCTACTACCCAATCGATCACTGTTGGCACTGCAGGAACATATACCGTATCGAGTAATTGCGGAACGGCTACGATGACATCACAGCCCATAACCGTTACCGTTATCCCTGCCAATGCAGTTGTAACGGCAGCCATTTCTATTTCAAACGGAAGCAATCCAACCTGCCCTGGTGTGTCGATCATATTTGATGCAACGGTTACCAATGGGGGCAGTTCGCCAACTTATCAATGGAAAGTGAATGGCAGTAACGTTGGCACCAATAGCCCGACATATACCACTACTTCGCTAACAAACGGACAGGTTGTGACCTGCGTAGTAACATCCAATATTTCCTGCCTGGCAGGTGCTCCGGCTACTTCAAATGCCATAACGATGATTGTGACTCCTCCTGCAGCACCTGCAGTGAATATTGCCTTAAGTACCGGTGTAAACCCTCAATGTTCAGGTGATGAGGTGATCTTCACAGCTACAGCTGCCAATGCAACAAATACAAGTTATCAATGGCTGCTGAATGGAAATAATACCGGCACTAACAGTAACACGTATGCGAGCAGTAGTCTTACCAACGGGCAAACCATACGCTGTAATATAACGGCTAACAGTAATTGTCCATTGACCCGTGTACTTGGTACCGGAACAGGTTTAAATGATTATCGTAGCGATCTTGGTGCAGCATATCCAACCTACTATGGAAACGGAAGGCAGCAATACCTGGTATTGGCATCAGAGCTCAGTGGCCTGGGCCTTTCAGCCGGCAATATCAATTCGCTTGGCTTTAATGTGGCCGGCGTTGTTACCGGTAATCCATCTACCCTCAACGGGTATACGATAAAAATGGGGCTAAGCCCGGTTACTTTCTTAACGGGCGCTTTCCAGGCACCGGCATTTACAACAGTATTTGGACCGGTTAATTATAAACCAACGCTGGCAACCGTTAACACTCACTTGTTTTCTACCCCGTTTTATTGGGATGGCACATCTAACATCATTGTAGATATCTGTTTTTCGAACCAGGTTACGGGAAGTGCGGCGTATCAAACATACCAGACTCCCACAGCTTTTGTTTCAACTACATATTACCAGGCCGATGGTGCAGGTGGCTCCATTGCATGTACAAGAACGACGGGCCCTAATTCGGGTTCGATGCGGCCAAATATGATATTTACGGTAGCACCGCAAAGTACAGCCAGTTCAAATATTATTACTATGGGTGTGAACAGTGGAAATACTTATACATTTACAGGGTCTGGTAACTGGAATGTTGCTACAAACTGGCTCAATAATAGTATTCCGCCACCAACCCTCCCATCTTGTGGTAAGATCATCATCGATCCAATTGCCGGACAGGAATGTATTTTAAATGTAACGCAAACCATTGCGGCAGGAGGAAAGATCATAGTTAAAAACAGCAAAAAATTCAGGATCCCCGGTAACCTGATCCAACAGTAAGTCATTAAAGTGATATTAAAAGGGGCCTTCATCTGGAGGTCCCTTTTCTTTTTTATAGCCGCCAGGATTGAATAATTACAGAATTCAAATGGCACGAAAGCCAACGATCCGTTGGTATATAAATCAATTTCAAGGTATTTTTTTCCAAATTGCTGAAAACCAGCCTCCTACTAATTAAATCGGTAATTCATTGGGGATAAATTGTTTAATGCTGTTAGGTCTTTAGCTAAAAATTTGTTAACTTTCCTACTCATATTTTGCCGCATTTTTCTGAATTCTACGGTTTGTATGACATTTAAATCCGCACTACCAAAACTGCCCGTTAATAGTACCCACTATTAGAATCTATTATTTTATTTAAAACCATCCCAAGGGGTTACCTTCTAACTACTTGTATGTCAAAAATCATACTTTCGATTGGCATATTCTTTTTTCTCCATTCCTTACATGCACAAACATTTAACGGGACCGGTGGAGCTATTCCTGACGGCGGGGCTCAGCAATGTTTCAACCTTACCGTAGCCGGTGTAGGTACTATCAATGGCACTTATGGCCTTGCTTCAGTTTGCATCAATATCAATCATGACTGGGATGAAGACCTTGAAATTTACCTGAGAGCTCCTGACGGAACCCTGGTTCCTTTGTCGATACAAAATGGTTTTGCAGGAGTAAATTATACCAATACCTGTTTTACATCAACAGCAGCCACGCAGATATTCAATGGCACGCCTCCTTATACCGGAAACTTCAGGCCGGAAGGGAACCTGGGAGCAGTTAACAATGGCCAAAACGCTAATGGCACCTGGAGCCTTTGCATCCAGGATGTAGCAGCAACAGATGCAGGCACATTGCTTAACTGGAGTATCCTGTTTAATAATACGCCTGCTGCTCCGCCCGTAATTCCTACCAATGATAATCCTTGCAATGCCACGCCATTAACGGTGGGTGCAGCATGTGCCTATACTACTTTTACAAACGAAAATGCAACTGGCACAACAGGTGTACCAGCGCCTGGCTGTGGAAGTTATTCGGGAAGTGATGTATGGTTTTCGGTAACTGTACCTGCAGGAGGCTCTCTCATTTTTGATTCACAAACCGGGGTTATGACTGATGGTGCCATGGCTATATATAGCGGCACCTGCAATGCACTAACCCTGATCAGTTGTAACGATGATGCAAGCAACAACGGACTCATGCCCATGATAAATGCTACAGGCCTTACTCCTGGCAGTACTATATGGATCCGTTTCTGGGAATACAGCAATGACAATAATGGTACGTTTGGAATTTGTGTTACTACGCCCCCACCGCCACCTACCAATGACAATCCCTGTAATGCCTTCGTACTACCGGTAA
Source organism: Bacteroidota bacterium (assembly GCA_029560415.1). GTDB lineage: Bacteria > Bacteroidota > Bacteroidia > Chitinophagales > Chitinophagaceae > Ferruginibacter. Next base: position 20,508 of record JAKQKY010000284.1, read on the forward strand.
ACAATACCTGCAATTTTGGAAATTATACCAATGCCGGCGCTACGGCTTCACCAGGTGTTCCGGCTCCTGGTTGCGGAAGCTATCTTGGTGCTGATGTATGGTTCACTGTTACTGTACCACCCAGCGGTTCTATCATTTTTGATGCCAATACCGCGGGCATGACAGATGGTGATATGGCCATTTATAGTGGAAACTGTAATGCATTAACACTGGTATCTTGTGATGATTTGTCAAGTACCAATGGCGTTATGCCTTCAATCACTCTCACCGGCCAAACACCCGGCGCTACCTTATGGATACGATTCTGGGAATATGGAAATGATAATAATGGAACGTTTCAACTTTGTGCCAGCATACCTCCACCGCCCACCGTACAGGATTGCCCGGCAGCACTTGCTATCTGCCAGAATTCTTATACTAACCCGGTATCCTATACCGGTACAGGCAGCCTGGGAAATGAGATCAACCCGGCTAATAGCTGCCTGGCCAATGGAGAAAGAGCAGATGTTTGGTATACGTTTACAGTAACCACTTCGGGCAACCTGAATTTTACAATTACACCGGTGACAGCAACGGATGATTATGATTGGGCAGTGTATAACCTCACCAGCGCAACCTGCTCGGATATTTATAGCAATGCAGCCCTCAACGTGAGTTGCAATTTTTCTTCAACGAGTGGAAACACCGGACCCACCGGGGGTTCTGCATTGAACACCCAAGGTGCAGGCGGCACACCGTTTAATGCTGTGATCCCGGTTGTAGCCGGGCAAACCTACGTGATCAATGTGAGTAATTTTTCTCAGACTGCGGATGGATATACGATCAATTTTGGTGCTTCAACCGCTTCTATATTTGACAATGTGACTCCCCACTTGCAATCGATCAATTCTGCGATAAACTGTGGCGGAAGCCAGGTCAGTGTGAATTTTTCTGAAAACATTTTATGCAGCACTTTACAAAATGCCGATTTTACTATTACAGGTCCCGGCGGGCCTTACACAGTAACAGGATGGTCCTCTGCCACCTGCACGGCTGGCGCAACTTATGCCAATAACGTTGTACTAACGGTAAGCCCTACCCTTGTAACAAATGGCAATTACCAGGTTTGCCTGACCAATGCGTCAGGATCTGTAACAGATCTTTGCGGAAATGTTGCACCTCCGGGTTGCTTGCCCTTTACCATTGCGTCTACCGTTCCTACGTTCGCACCGGTTGCACCTATTTGCAATGGAAGTACAGCACCGGTATTGCCAACCACATCCTTAAATGGATTCAATGGCACCTGGAGTCCGGCTACAGTTAGTAATACAACAACCGGCACTTACACTTTTACTCCGAATACCGGTCAATGCGCAACACCTGCTACGCTTACAGTAACGGTAACGGCAGCAGGTACTGTGCCAACCTTTACACCGATACCCGCCTTCTGCAGCGGATCTGCAGCACCGGTTTTACCTGCCACATCATTGAACGGCATTACCGGAACGTGGAGCCCGGCAACAGTGAACAACCTTGCATCTGCTTCATATACTTTTACACCCAATGCAGGACAATGTGCATCGCAAACTTCCCTCACCACAACCGTAACTGCTAATACGGTTCCTACGTTTACGCCAATTGCTGCTTTTTGTACCGGAAGTACAGCACCCGTTCTACCCACCACGTCACTGAATGGTATCACAGGAACCTGGAGCCCGGCTATTGTAAATAATTCTGCATCGGCAACGTATACTTTCACACCCAATGCAGGACAATGCGCCAGCGTTACGACCCTATCCATCACCGTTACCAATGGAACCATACCAACTTTTGGCCCCCTTGGCCCGGTTTGTAATGGCTCTCCTGCTCCCGCTCTTCCCGGTACCTCAACGAATGGCATTACAGGAACCTGGAGCCCTGCTACGATCAGCAATACAACATCCGGTACTTACACATTTACTCCAAATGTTGGACAATGTGCAAGTCCTGCAACCATAACCGTCACCATTAATGAATTGCCGACCGTATATGCGCATGGTACAAATCCTACCTGCGCCGGAACCTGCGATGGTACTGCAACAGTGGATGTAGTGGGCGGAACCGGGCCTTATACCTATAGCTGGAGCAATGCTGCAATTACGCAAAGCATTTCAAATCTTTGTGAAGGAACATATACCGTAACGGTAACGGATGCCAATGGATGCGTGGCTCCGGCAGTTTCGCCTGTGATGGGAAATTGCTTCCAGATTCAAAGTACACTGATCGATGCGTGTTCAGCTACAGAATATGACCAGGAAATGGTTTTCTTCCAGGTTGGACAAAGCCCGTTAAATACTGCTGCTCTTTCTGTTTCATGGCCGACCGTGGCCAATGCATGGAATGGATTGTGTAGTAACCCGGCTTTTATTGCCAGCGTGAATGCAACCATTACCATGGGAGGCATTGTACTGCCCCTACCCGTCAACGGTATATTGCCGGCGAATGCAAATGTTGTGTTGATCACCAGTACCCCTCCTACCAGTTCAAGCAGTTTTGCAAACCTGACGGATACTTTGTATGCGATGTTTCAATGCCCGGGAAATGTAAATGGTCATTTTTCTAATAATACCGGGGCAGCAGGCATCAGAACGCTCGTGATGAATTTCGGGGCAGGATGTACAGATACTACAAGGTATGATCCTCAATTCCTGATCAATCAAAACGGGGTGAACGGAGGAAATGCAGCCTTAAATAATGGAGCTTACGCAAATTATAGCACAAATGGAACAGCCAGTTATCTCAATTATGGTTGTGTAATTCCATATACGATTCAAACGGCACAAGTTGTGTTGGTGGCACCTCCTAAAGTTGTACCAACTTTTAACCCTGAACCAAATGTTTGCCAGGGATCAGCAGCACCGGTTTTACCTTTGAATTCAACCAACATCCCACCCATTACCGGAACCTGGAACCCTGCTGTAAGCACTGCAACTACTGGTACAACGGTGTATACATTTACGCCAGCTGCCGGACAATGTGCTACTACAACCACATTATCTATTACCGTAGATCCTCCAGGCACTCCTGTATTTAGCCCGGTTCCGGCTTTTTGCAGTGGATCAACTGCCCCGGTTTTACCTACCACTTCCAACAATGGAATTAATGGAACATGGTCACCGGCGACCGTAAGTAATACTACTTCAGCAACGTATACATTTACACCAACAGCAGGATTGTGCGCCAGCCAGGTTACACTTTCTATAACGGTTAATCCCCTCATTACACCATTGTTTGCTGCAATTCCTGCCATATGCAGCGGGGCTGTGGCGCCTGTACTTCCTGGTACTTCCACGGATGGCGTTACGGGTACCTGGGCGCCGGCAACAGTAAGCAATACCACAACCGGTACGTATACATTTACACCAACAGCCGGACAATGCGCAACCACTACGACCCTAACGGTAACGGTTAATCCCATTGCTACCAGTACAACCAATATTAATATTTGCTCGAACCAACTACCCTATACATGGAATGCGCAAACCTATGCATCTGGTGGAACATATACTGTAACGTTAGTGAGTAGCCTGGGTTGCGATTCAATTGCTACGCTGAACCTTAGCACTAAGCCTGTAGTTTCCAGTACAACAAACACAAGCATATGTTCAAACCAATTGCCTTATTCCTGGAATGCACAAACCTATGCATCAGGTGGAACGTATTCGGTAACGTTAGTAAGCAGCCTGGGTTGTGATTCGATTGCAACGCTCAACTTAACAATTAATCCAGTTGTAACGAGTACTACGAATATTTCAATTTGTTCAAACCAATTGCCCTATTCCTGGAATGCACAAACTTATGCAGCCGGTGGAACGTATTCGGTTACGTTAGTGAGTAGCCTGGGTTGTGATTCGATTGCAACGCTGAATCTTTCTATTAATCCAGTTGAAACAAGCACAACAAACACAAGCATATGTTCAAACCAATTACCATATTCCTGGAATGCACAAACCTATGCAGCAGGTGGAACGTATTCGGTAACATTAGTGAGCAGCCTGAGCTGCGATTCTGTCGCTACACTTAATTTGACCATCAATCCAGTTGTAACAAGTACAACAAACACAAGCATCTGTTCAAACCAATTACCATATTCCTGGAATGCGCAAACTTATGCAGCAGGTGGAACATACTCGGTAACGTTAGTGAGCAGCCTGGGTTGCGATTCAATTGCTACGCTGAACCTTAGCACTAAGCCTTTAGTTTCCAGTACAACAAACACAAGCATCTGTTCAAACCAATTACCATATTCCTGGAATGCACAAACCTATGCAGCAGGTGGAACGTATTCGGTAACGTTAGTGAGTAGCCTGGGTTGTGATTCGATTGCAACGCTGAATCTTTCTATTAATCCAGTCGTAACAAGCACAACAAACACAAGCATCTGCTCAAACCAGTTACCATATTCCTGGAATGCGCAATCCTATGCTGCGGGTGGAACATACTCGGTAACCTTAGTGAGCAGCCTGGGTTGTGATTCTGTTGCTACACTCAACTTAACAATTAATCCAGTTGTAACGAGTACTACGAATATTTCAATTTGTTCAAATCAGTTGCCCTATTCCTGGAATGCACAAACCTATGCAGCAGGTGGAACGTATTCGGTAACGTTAGTGAGCAGCCTGGGTTGTGATTCAATTGCTACATTAAATCTTTCTATAAATCCAGTTGTAACTAGCACTACGAATATTT
>JAKQKY010000410.1 GCA_029560415.1 Bacteroidota bacterium
TCGAGGTCACTAACGGTAAGCCCTGCCCTTTTTAGTGCTTTGGCAGTTGCTGGCACAGGACCCACTCCCATGATGGAAGGATCAACACCAGCAACGGACATGCTTACAATTTTCGCCATAGGCCGCAAGCCATATTTTTTCACTGCATGTTCACTGGCCAGCAACATAGCGGCTGCACCATCATTGATGCCGCTGCTGTTACCTGCCGTAACCGTACCTTCTTTTAAAAAGGCCGGTTTTAACAAGGATAATTTTTCCATGGAAGTAGTACGGGGATGTTCATCCTTATCAAAATCAAAAATATCCTTTCCTATTTGTACCCGTACCGGCACCAGTTCATCTGCAAATTTATTATCCGCATGTGCTTTGGCATACTTATCCTGGCTTTCCAATGCAAATTCATCCTGTGCGTGGCGGCTGATGTTCCATTGTGTGGCCACATTCTCCGCCGTTTCTCCCATAGTATAAGGATGGTGCAGGGCAGATAGATCTTTATTGATAAAACGCCAGCCCATCGTTGTGTCAAAAACTTGTGGCTCTCTTGCAAAAGCAGTGCTGGCCTTGGGCATCACAAAGGGCGCCCTTGTCATGCTCTCCACACCGCAGGCAATAAACAATTCCCCGTCGCCGCATTGTATAGCCCTTGCTGCGTCCATGATACTTTGCAGACCGGATGCACACAAGCGGTTAACAGTAATACCACTAACAGTAACGGGCAACCCGGCAAGCAGTGCTGCCATTCTCGCCACGTTGCGGTTGTCTTCCCCACTCTGGTTGGCAGCGCCGGCAATCACATCTTCAATGGCGTTTACATCAATGGAGGCATTGCGGTTCACCAGTGTTTTGATCAGCATAGCCAGCAGGTCATCGGGCCGGATGGTACTTAAAGCACCTCCATATTTACCAATGGGCGTTCTGATAGCATCAATTACATAAGCTGTCTGCATAAAAGTTGTTTGAGATGAAAACAAGCGGGTCCGGAAACTGTTTACTTACAAAGGATAAAGGGGCAACCAGTACAAAGAAAGGAAAAAAGCAGCAATTGATAGATATACAGGGGCTGTCCGCAGTATTTGGGTTAAAAAACAATGAAAACTTCCTTGCAATTCTCATTCGTACACGAAAGTAACGCCGGTAATGTAGCACGCAGGGTTGCAGGGTACCAGTATTGGCCCACCATCTCCTTACCTGGTTTTATACAACGGGGATTTCGTTGCCTGGCTTTTATAATGCCAAAGCAATGCCATCAGCAAAAAGGCACCAGCAGCATAGCCATACAGGGCGGAGGCAAATTCCATTCTGAAGAAACAGAACACGATAAAACCTACCCATCCGGCAAGCAGGATCCTGGTAAAACTGTCTTTTAATTTAAAGACAGCAACCAAAGCTGTACCGATAACTATTCCTAAAAAGATATAGCGGAAAATAGAAAAAGGGCCCTGCCAGTAGCCATACATGTAGCTGCCAAAATAAGCGGAGCCGATCAAAGCCGTGGCAGCAAGCGCCGTGAAGACGGGCTTATAAGCCTTCATACTTTGTTTGAATAAAAGATATACTGCTGTTACAAAAGATGCAAAGAATATAGCTGCTGGTGGCCAATCCTGTGGCAAGCCGTCATCGTCACCGGGAATATCCCAGGCATTCATCTCAATCACTACCATCATTACTCCAACCAATACGATAAGGGCACCCACCCAAAACAGTAAGTACTTATTGGCAAGCGCTTTTAACTGGAGTATCTTTTCTCCCTTTTCATTTACACCCGGTGCTGCATTCATCGAGTAGGTGATGAACGAAAATAAAAAACAGAAAGATGCAAAT
>JAKQKY010000421.1 GCA_029560415.1 Bacteroidota bacterium
CATGAGAAAAGCATTCCTTCAATTGCACATAGCCGTATTCCTGGCAGGATTTACCGCCATCCTTGGTAAGCTCATCGGCTTACAGGAAGGACTGTTGGTATGGTATCGGTTATTTCTTACCGTAAGTATATTGGGGCTGCTGATGTTTTTTAAAAAGCAACTTAGTCCAATGCCTTTCAAGGACCTGTTGAAAATTTCCCTCGTCGGACTCGTGATAGCCATCCATTGGGTAACTTTTTATGGGAGCGTAAAATATGCCAATGTATCGGTGGCATTGGTTTGTTTTTCGGCCACGGGCTTTTTTACGGCCATATTTGAACCGATGATGTTACGTAAGAAAATTGTTTGGGCGGAATTGTTCCTGGGCATAATCGCCATCTCCGGGATTTATATCATTTTCGACTTTCATCCGCAATATAAAATGGGGATCATTTTCGGTATCATTTCATCTATGGGTAGTGCCATTTTTCCCGTGTTGAACAAACAGTTACTGGTCAGATTCACACCAAAAACGCTCACTTTGTATGAATTGGGTGGGGGATTATTCTTTTTAACGCTATTGTTGCCCTTTTACATCGGGGCATTTCCGGCACAATATTACCTGCCAACCTTGCAAGACTGGGCCTGGTTGCTGGTTTTGGCCGTCCTTTGCACCATCATCAGTTTCGATCTTCAATTAAAAGCCCTGCAAAAGATATCGGCTTTTACGGCAAACCTTACCTACAACCTTGAGCCGGTGTATGGGATCATCCTGGCCTTTCTATTTTTTAAGGAAAATAAACTTTTGCACAATGAATTTTACATAGGACTGGCCCTCATATTGCTGGCCATCGGTTTGCAGATGCTGCGGGTTTACCGGCACGCCCACCAGGCTAGACGTAAATAATTTTTATACTCACTTTAGAAAAAGCCCGGAACATAGCACTGACGCCACAATATTTATCTTCGGAAAGCTTAACTGCTTTTTCCATTTTGGACCGGTCGCTTTCCTCCACTTTTATGCGATAGGTTACCAGCACATCTTTATAGATTTTCGGATGCTCTTCGGTCAGCGAAGCTTCCACATCAATGCTGAAATCGCTGAAACTCACTTTCATCTTGTTCAGTATTGACACCACGTCGATGCCGGTACAGCCAGCGAGGGCAGCCAGCATCAATCGCTTCGGACTGGCACCGGTATGGTGGCCATCTGCATCATTGCTATCCATGGTCACAGCATGCCCATTGATCGTAGCGGTAAACGACATTCCGCTGTTGAAACTGGTTTTAACTTCGTGTTTGTCCATTTTTGGGCAATTTTGAGTGGTAAAATAACCGGAATATGCTTGTATTTTTGCACATTGCGGCAGAATTATAAAAATAGTTGAAATGAAACTTTATTTATTGAGTAAAATCATTACCTTTGCCGTCCAAAATTCAGGAATATGGCCAGAGTATGTCAGGTAACAGGAAAGAAACCAATCACAGGTAATAAGGTTTCGCATTCAAATATTAAAACAAAGCGCAGGTTTTTACCCAATTTGCAAACCAAGCGTTATTTTTTGGCGGAAGAAGATACATGGGTTACCATGAAGATCTCTTCAGAAGCCATCAGAACCATCAACAAGAATGGTTTGTATTCAGTAGTTAAGCAAATGCGTGCTGCAGGAGTAAAAATTTAATCAGCGTTTTTAAAAACATCATAAAATGGCAAAGAAAGGAAACAGGGTACAGGTAATTCTGGAATGTACAGAGCATAAGACCAGTGGTCAGCCAGGTACAAGCCGTTATATCTCTACCAAAAACAAAAAGAATACTCCTGAGCGCCTGGAGTTAAAGAAATTCAACCCGATTTTAAAGAAAGTAACTGTTCATAAAGAAATCAAGTAAATAACCATTTGGAAACCGGGCAATGAGCCAGTAAGGCTTCATTAAATTAAATTTCCAGATCTACAAATAAACAATCATGGCAAAAGCAGCTAAAACCGCGATAAAAACCAAAGATCAGAAAGCCGCAGCAGATGCGAAAAACTGGACCAAGGTGATCCGCACTTTACGTAGCCCTAAAACAGGCGCTTACACTTTTAAAGAAGCGATCGTACACAAAGACAAGATCAAAGAACATTTGGGTCAATAAGATCTGATGAAAAGATTATACGTATAAAGCTGTTCTGAATATTCAGGATGGCTTTGTTTGTTTATGGAAGGGAGGAAGCAGAAGCTCTGGAT